>JAUHYB010000233.1 GCA_030426745.1 bacterium | reverse complement strand
CGCCGGAGGCGGGTCCCGACCCTGGGCCGCTGTTCCGGAGGAAGGTGCCTGGCACCGTAGTCCTGTCGAGGCGTCGCCGCGACGAGGGAAGGTACGGAGCCGCGCTCCGTGCCTTCCCTCGTCGGGACGAAACGCGGCGCGGCCGCCCCCGTGTCGGGGACGGCCGCGCCGTCGGTTTGGAGCCAGATATCGGATTCGAACCGATGACCCCTGCTTTACGAAAGCAGTGCTCTACCACTGAGCTAATCTGGCGTTGTTCGAGTTGTCGATGCCGCGCGGCGAGCGTCCGGGACGATCGCCGCGTGGGGTCGGCCGCCGCGCCGGGGCGGGCGGCCGGTTCGAGTTGTCGGTCGCGCGGGCCTCGCTGCTGGAGCGAAGTCCTCGCCGGTCGCGTGCTACTCGTTCAGCATCACGCGCGTCGCGGCGGCGAGTTGCGCGCGCTGCTCGGCGTCGAGACGCATGCGTCCGGCGGCCGCGGCGGCGGCGCTGCGGACGGAGAGAGTAGCGTCCGATCCCATCACGTCCAGCAAGGAGTTGAGAGCCGCGCCGTCCGCGGTCATCCCCGAGCGGGTCGCGATGCGGCCGATCGCGTCGGCGGCGGCGACGCGCGCCTCGTCGGAGCGCTCCTCCGAGGCCAGCACGCTCATCAGCGGGCCCATCGCGTCGGGGCCGGCGATCGCGCCGAGGGTCCCCATCGCGGGCACGATGACGGCGTCCGGACGCTCGGCGGTCAGGGTGCCGACGAGCTGCGGCGTGACGCTCGAGAGGTCCGTCTTGCCGGCGCCGCGAGCGAGCAGCTCGAGCACCATCGCGGCCTCGGCCGCCAGCACGTTCGCGCGCTCGCGGTCGGCGTTCATCTCGCCCGAGACGGCGGCCTCGACGGCGGCGACGTCACCGGCGGTGACCGTGCCGTTCACGGCGTCGCCGTAGGCCTCGGCGGCCTCCTCGCTGCCCATGAGCAGGATCGGCGTCTCGGCCAGGAGGTCGGAGCGACGGATGTCGTCGACCACCTGCGCGGTGGTCAGGTCGTCCAGGCGGTCGGCGACGACGATCACGTCGAGGCCGGGGATCTGGTGCAGCGTGTGCAGCGCCATGGTCCCGCGCTGGATCGGCATCGCCAGGAAGCCGGCGCCCTCGAGCGCCGTCGCCATCGACTGACCGCGCTCGGCGTTCGAGTCGATCACCATCGCGATGCGCACGACCTCGCGGCCGGCGGTCTCGCCGAGCGCGCGGACGGTGTCGGCGTCGGCGGCGCGGTTGTTCGCGTAGGCCAGGCGGCCGAGCGCGACCGCGGCCTCGGCGCGCATCGCGCCGTCCTTCTGCTGCAGCGCCTGGGTCATGCCCGGCGTCGGCTGGCCGGCGAGGCCGCCCAGCGCGTCGAGGAGCTGACCGGCGGTCGAGGCGTCGCGGTCGTTGACCGACCACTGCAGCGCCAGGTCGAGCGCGTCGACGCCCGAGGAGTTCACCGCGAGCTCCGCGCCCTCGAGGCGCTCGGCCCCTTCGACGTCGGCGCCGGCGGCGGCGCGCATCTCGAGCTCACCGAGCTGCGACACGTACGCGCGGGCCAGGCCGGCGCGCGCGTCGAGGCTGCCCGGGTCGACCAGCAGCGCGTTCAGGTACGCGCGCTTCGCCAGCTCGTCGGCGTAGAGGTAGCGCGGCACCTCGGTCTTGACCAGCTCGCCGTCGCGCCAGGCCCAGACGACGTCGGACCAGTCGCCGGGGTTCAGCACGTTCTTGGCGCGGTGGTGGAAGTCGTTGCCGAGCTTCAGGAACAGCTCGAGCGGCGTGCCGGTGGCGCCGACCTTCATCGCGCCCTCCTTGGCCGCCATGCGCACGCCCTCGTCCTCGTCGTTCTCGGCGAGGTAGCGCAGCGCGGCGCCGGCGCGCGGGTCGCCGAGGTAGCCGAGCACGAGCGAGACGTTGCGACGCAGGTAGGCGTCGTCGGTGCGCAGCGAGGCGAGCAGCGGCATGACGACGCCGCGGTTCATCTCGGTCAGCGCGTGCATGACGATCACGCGACGATCCTCGTCGTCGCGGTTCGCCAGGTGGTGGATCATGTGCGGGACCGCGTACTCGCCGTGGTTGGCCGCGAGTTCGCGCTGCGCCTTGCGACGCTCCATCACGTCGTCCGACTGCAGCTGGCGGATCAGCGCCTGGATCGCGTCCGGGTCGTCGCGCAGCTCGGCCTGGCCGATCGAGGCGAGGTCCAGGAAGCGCTTGGCGACGAGCTCGTACTGACCGCCCTTGACGAGCATGTCGACCCAGATCTCGTCGTCCGTGTCCTTCCACAGCTGGTACGCCGCTTCGTGGTCCGGCTGCATGGCGAGGACCGCGGTGAACTTCTCCAGCGCGGCCTCGTCCTGGCCCTGGCGCAGGAGTTCGAGCCCTTCCGCGAAGAGGTCGGACACCTCGTCGGGGAGGTTGGCGGCGTGCGCGGGGAAGGAGAGCGCGGAGAGGACGGCGAGGAGTCCGAGGGAGCGACGCAGTCCGGTCATGACGGGGCTTCCTGTGTGCGGGATGGGGATGAGGGGTCGGACGCCCGCGGTGCACCGGCGGACGGCCTGAGGGGATCCCCGCGCCCGGGGGGTCGGGGCGAACGAGGATGCGGGATGATAACGGTGCGCCGCGGGGGATCAAGCGCGCGAGGGCCGCGGAAGGGCCTTCGCGGGCCGTTTCGCGGGCGCCACTCTAGCGGAGAACGCCGGCGCCGGGGGGATCGGCGGTCGGCGGTCCGTCGCACTATCCCCCGAGGGGCGTCGGGCTACCGAGCGGGCGGGCTGATCTTGCCGAGGACGCGCCCGGGGGCCGCGCCGGTCGCGCCGGGGCGCGTGGAGGGCTCGCCGAGCGCCGCCCGCACCCCCAGCGCGGCGAAGACGAGCGCCTCGCGGGCGTCCGGGTCGAGCCCGGCGGCGCGGCTGGAGACCGTCGGGATCCCCCCCTCCGCCTCCAGGAAGGCCATCAGCGGCCGGTGGTGCACGCCCCCGCCGGCGACGAGCAGGCGCGCGGGGCGCTCGGGCAGGAGGGCGAGCCCGCGGGCGACGGCGCGGGCCACGAAGCGCGCCGCCGTCGCGAGCGCGTCGTCGTCGGACGCGCCGGCCGCGCGACAGAGGGCCAGCGCGCGGTCGGTGAAGGCGGCGTCGAAGGTGCCGCGCCCGGTGCTCTTCGGCGGCGGCGCGGCGAGGAAGGGGTGGCGGGCGAGCTCGTCGAGGACCGCCTCGACCGGGCGCCCCCGCGCCGCGCGCGCGCCGTCCGCGTCGAAGTCCGCGCCGAACAGGCGCCGCGCCAGGCCGTCGAGCAGGCAGTTCGCCGGGCCGGTGTCGAAGGCGAGGCAGGCGCCTCCGGGGTCGTCGGTCCCGTCGTCGCCCGCGTGACCGTCGACGCGCGCGCCGTACCAGCTGAGGTTCGCGATGCCGCCCAGGTTCAGCAGCGCGACCGGGCGCGGCTCGCCGGCGAGCAGGAGGTCGTCGACGAGCGCGCTGAGCGGCGCGCCCTCGCCCCCCGCCGCGACGTCGCGCGCGCGGAAGTCGGAGACCGCGGCGCACCCGGCGGCCTCGGCGACCGCGCAGCCGTCGCCGAGTTGCAGCGTGGCCGCGCCGCTCGGCTCGACGCCGTCGTGATGCCAGATCGTCTGGCCGTGGCTGGCGACCAGGTCGAGCGCCAGGCCGCGCGCGTCCGCCTCCGCGCGCGCCGCGGCGCCGAACGCGCGGCCGAGGTCGCGGGACAGCAACGCGACGCCGCGCGGGTCGAGCGGCGCGCCGCCCCCCTCCGCGCCCGCCGCGGCGCGCGCGCGCCGGCCGAGGTCCGCGTCGAACGGGCGCGTCGCGAACGACAGCGTCTCGAGCGCGACCAGCCGCGGACCGCGCGCCGTGCGCTCGACCGTCGGCTTCACCAGCGCGACGTCGATCCCGTCGACCGAGGTGCCCGACAGCACGCCCGCGACGACGGCCTCGTTCGCGACGAGTTTGCGGGAGAGCCCTTCCACGGCCGAGAGCGTACCCTCTCCCCCATGCAGTCCGACACGCGCACCGCGATCCTGGTGGTGGACGACGACGGCGACATCCGCACGGCGCTGGAGATGTTGCTGTCGTACGAGGGGTACGAGGTGTGGACCGCGCGCGGCGGCGAGGAGGCGCTGGCGCGGCTCGCGCGCGAGGCGGAACAGGGGCGCGCGCCCGGCGTCGTGTTGACCGACGTGAAGATGCCGGGGCTGGACGGCGTCGAGTTGCTGGGCGCGATCCGCGAGGGCGACGACCCGCCGCCGGTCGTGATGATCTCGGGCCACGCGGACGTCGCGACCGCGGTCGACGCGATGCAGCGCGGCGCCGCGAACTTCCTGGAGAAGCCGCTCGAGGAGAACCGCGTGCTGGTGACGATCCGCGCGGCGATGCGCGAGCGCGAGCTCACCGCGGAGAACGCGGTCCTGCGCAAGCAGCTCGGCGGGCGCTGGGAGCTGGTCGGCGAGAGCGCCGCGATGCGCGCGCTGCGCGACGAGGTCGCGCAGGTGGCGGCCTCGGAGGCGGCGGTGCTGATCACCGGCGAGAACGGATCCGGCAAGGAAGTCGTCGCCCGCAACCTGCACCTCATGGGACCGCGCCGCGGCGGGCCGTTCGTGACGGTGAACTGCGCGGCGATCCCCGACGAGCTGATCGAGTCCGAGCTGTTCGGCCACGAGAAGGGTTCGTTCACCGGCGCCGTGGACCGGCGCGTCGGGCACTTCGAGGCGGCGGACGGCGGCACGCTGTTCCTGGACGAGATCGGCGACATGCCGCTGGCCGCGCAGGCGAAGGTGCTGCGCGCCCTCGAGACGCACGAGGTGATGCGCGTCGGCGACAGCAGGACCATCGCGGTGGACATCCGCGTGATCGCCGCGACGAACGCGGACCTGGCGGCGGCGGTCGAGGAGAAGCGGTTCCGGCTGGACCTCTTCTATCGCCTGAACGTCGTGCCGCTGCGCGTGCCGCCGCTGCGCGAGCGGATCGAGGACCTGCCGGCCCTGGCGACGCACTTCCTGGAGGGCATGGCGGAGCGCACCGGTCGGCGGCCGCGGTCGCTGTCGGGAGAGGCGCTGGCGCGGCTCGCGAAGTGCGCGTTCCCCGGCAACGTGCGGCAGCTGCGCAACGTGATCGAGGGCGCGGACGTGTACGCGGACGGCCCGGAGATCGAGGCGGACGCCGTGGAGCGCATCCTGTCGGGCGGGCCGAGCCTGGGGCTGCGCGTCGGGCCGGGCGACGAGGACCCGTTCCGCGCGCCGACCTTCGAGGAGTTCAAGGAGCGCAGCGAGGCGCTGTTCTTCCGCAGGAAGCTGGACGAGTACGAGGGGAACGTGAAGCGCACGGCCGAGGAGCTCGGGATGCAGCGGAGTCACCTGTACAAGAAGCTGGATCGGTACGACTTGCGGCGTTGAGGGAAAGTACCGAGCCGGGCTCGTCTTTTCACCGCGGTGACGCGCGCAGGGGGCGGCTTCAGC
>JAUHYB010000232.1 GCA_030426745.1 bacterium | reverse complement strand
GGCGTCGCCGGCCTCGTAGTGCCCGAAGTCGCCGGTGTTCGACATGTAGTCGGAGTGCATCCGGCTGGACTCCTGCAGGAGCGGGTTCCAGGCCAGCGCGCGGCGACCGAACATGCGGCGGTACTCGTTGGTGACGCGGACCTGCTCCTGCTCGCTGCGGTTCGCGACGCGCTCGGCAGCGGCCTCCGCGTCGGCCTCGTACTGCTTCCACAGGCGGTCGTTGTACGCCGCCACGCGGGCGTCGCGCGCGATGCGCTCGCGCTCGGACGCGTTCCACGCGAAGGTGTGCAGGTCGATCTTCTTGGCGTCGAGGTCGATGTGGAAGACCCACTCGGGCAGGCCGTCCGCCGGCGCCAGCTGGGCGCCGACGCGCTTCGCCGTGTCGCGGCACCACGCCAGCTCGTCCAGCGCCGACTTCATCCCCGCCGACGGCTTGGCCGACTTGGGCGCGTCCCAGACGTCGCGCACCTCCTGCACCAGCTCGTCGACGCGGCGCTGCACGCCGGAGTACAGGCGCGCCTTCTGCGGCGGGCACTCCGGCGGGCGGTACGGGTAGAAGTACTCCTCCTCGTCGAAGATCAGCGCCAGCGCGTTCTCGCGCACGGCGTCGAGCTCGCGGCGCTGCTCGGCCAGCTTCTCGAACTTCTTCAGCGCGGCGTCGCGGCGCAGCTCCTCCGCGGCGACGCCGTAGCGCTCCTCGAGCGCGGCGACGACCACGCCGCGCGCGGCCGGTCCGTGCGACAGGAGCGCCTCGAGCGCCTCCTCGCGCTTCTCGCCCTTCGCGCGCACGAGCGCCTTCTCGTACTTCTCGAGCGCGGCGCGCAGCGCGCGGTCGTCCGCCTCTGCCGACGAGATCCAGCGCTCGTCCAGGTAGACGTACCCGCCGTCGGGGATCGGCTCGCCGCGGCGGCGCGCCAGCAGCGACCAGGCGTCGAATTCGTCGATCGCGCCGGCGCCCAGCAACACGGCCAGCTCCGACTCGACCGCGTCGTAGTCGCCCTGCGCGTAGGACTCGGCGAGCAGGCCGACGCGCCCGGCGTCGCCGATGTCGGCCACCTGCACGGCGCGACGGAACCAGCCGAGGTCGACGTCGCGCCAGGCGATGAACACGCCGTCCTTCTCGACGCCCTCGAAGCGGATCGCGTCGGCGATCGAGCCGCGGAAGCGGTCCGGCCCGATCGCGAAGGCGTCGGTGAGCGACTGGCGCAGCGCGATGCGCTTCTCGACCCACCGCGCGCGGCCCAGGTAGGTGTCGCGGTCGGGGCCCGGGCCCGCGGCGAGGCCGGCCTCGTTCCAGAGGTCGACGGCGATCGCCAGCTCGCCGACGCGCTCGTAGGCGCCGGCCTGGATGTGCAAGGGGGCGTCGGAGCGGAACTCGCGCTCCGGCAGCGAGCCCGGCTCGGCGGCGTCGGCCAGCGCGACCAGCTCCATGCGGTCGCGCAGGTCGTCGAGTTCTTCGAAGAGCGCGTCCGCCGCGCCGCCGCGCGGGAAGCGTTCGGCGGCCAGCTGCAGCCCCGCGAGCGCGGCGGCGAGCCCCGCCTCCTCCTCGGCGGCACGCGCCTCCGCGAGCAGCTCGCGCACCTCCGCCTCGGCGCCGCGGCGCGCCTCCAGCTTCAGCTGTCGCAGCTGCGCGGCCGCGCCGTCGTCGGACGCGACCGCCATGTCGAGCGCGGTCAGCGCGCGGCGCCACTCCTTCGCGGCGATCCTCTCGCGCGCCTCTGCGAGCACGCTCTCCAGCACCTCGGCGGCGTCGCCGTCGCCCTCGACCACCGCTTCCTCGAAGTCGGCGTCGGTGTACTTGCGCGCGCCGCGCTTCGTGCTGGTGACGAAGAAGTCGGCCGGCGCGTGCGACTTGGTGCGCCGCTCGACCGCGCGGCGGTCGTAGGTCGCGCTGATGGCGGAGGCCAGGCGATCCTTCGCGATCGGGTCGGCGGCCACGCGGCGCTCGAGCGACTTCAGGCGCTCGATCGCGTCGTCGGAGGGCAGGTCCTCGACGGCGGTGATCTCGGCCTCGAGCGCCTCGCGCTCGGCGCGCATCGCGGCGATGCGGCCGCGCAGGCGCTCGACCTTGGGGCCGTCCTTGCCGGCGAGGTATCTCTCGGCGACCTCGAGGTTGCCGTTTCCGAGTTGGTGTTCGGCGCGCGCGAGGTCCTTCCCGCCGGAGCAGGCGACGAGGACGACGGCGGCGACGACGAGGATCGCGGAGCGGATCATCGTGGCAGGGGGGAGCTGGGGTGAGGGCCGCGCGGGTCCTCCGGGTCGGGTCGGACCTCGGGGAGGATCCGGCCCTCGGGCAGGAGAGCGGACGCGCGCGCGGCGGCGGGGCGCGACCCGCGGGCAGGCGGGCGGCGGCCCCGGAGGGCGGGCTTCCGGCCGGGGGGCGGCGGCGCCGCTCCGCGAACCGGGGGGGAGAGCCTATACCGCTCGCCCGCGCGCCGGGGACAGAAAGGGACGCGGCTTGTCGCCCCGGAGCGCTCCGACGAGGAGCGACCCCGCGCGGAGCGGCGGGAGCGCCGGTCGTCGGGCCCCCTCCTCGTGAGCGCCGTCCTCGTGAGCACCGTCCTCGTGAGGACCGTCCCCTGCCGCCGGCTCTCCCGTCCGCCGCGCCTCACCCACGGGCCGTGCCCGGGGAGCGGAGACGCGCGGGCGCGGTCGAGCGCTCTCCGCCGCCCGCGGCGCGCGACCGCTCAGCTCGGGTCGGGCGGGTAGCTGACCATCTCGGTCAGGTAGTCCTCGACGTGCTGCGCGATGAACGCCTGGTTCGACTGCCCCGACTGGCGCTGGGTCATCGTCGAGTGGGTCCCGGGCGGGTCCTTGATCGGCCAGGTGGTGACGAGCTCGTCGTAGGCGGGCGTCTTGTTCTTCAGGGCGTCGTTGTGGCGCTGGACCCAGTCGCGGACGGACTCGGGCGGCTGGTGCGTCGTGACGACATCGCCACTCGAGAAGGTGGCGGTGCGGATCTCTGCCATGCGGTCACTGGTCTTCGTCGTCGGGGATCTCGGTGGGCTCGTCCGACAACAGCAGCATCAGGTTCGGGATGACCTTGAGGTTCCTCTCGTGGTTCTGCTCGTTGATCTCGCGGAGCGCGCGCTGCTTCTCACGGACGGCGGCGCGACCCTGCAGTCCCCACCCGATCCCGAGGAGCGCGACCAGGCCCACGAGGCTCCAGACGGCCGCCGGCTTGCGGAACGTGCGACGGACCCGTCGCGCCACCCCTTCTCCACGCGCAAGCACCGGCTTCCCCGCCAAGAATCGCTCGAGATCTTCCGCGAAGTGCGCGGCGCTCGCGTAGCGCTCCTCGGGCGCCTTGCGCAATGCTTGCATGCAGACCAGGGCGAGGTCTTTCGGAACGAGCGGTCCGAGCTTGCGCGGCACCTCGTCGCGGATCTTCTCGAAGACCTCCACGGAGGTCTGACCCTCGTGCGGCGGGTGTTGCGTCAGCAGCTCGTACAGGACGGCGCCCGTCGAGTAGATGTCCGTCGCCGGCGTGATCGGCGCGCGGCGGCGCGCGACCTGCTCGGGGCTCATGTAGTACGGCGTGCCCGCCAGCTCGCCGGTGCGCGTCAGGCGGTCGATCGCGAAGCGCTCGTCCTGCGCCAGCCCGAAGTCCGCGATCTTCGGCACGCCCTCGTTCGTCAGCAGGATGTTGCTGGGCTTGATGTCGCGGTGGATCACGCGGCGCTCGTGCGAGTGCGCGAGGCCGCGGCAGACGGCGAGGATCAGGCGCGCCGCCTCGCGCGGGTCGCAGGTGTGCCCCTGCAGCGTCCGCCCGCCCGCGACGTACTCCATCACGCAGTACTGCAGGTCGTCCGCGTCCTCGCCCGAGTCGTAGACCCGCGCGACGTTCTCGTGCTCGAGCAGCGCGGCGGAGCGCGACTCGCGCTCGAAGCGCAGGCGCGCGACCGGCGACGCGAGGAAGCCGGGGTGCAGGACCTTCACGGCGACCTGACGGTCGAGCTGCGTGTCGGTCGCGGCGTAGATCACGCCGATGCCGCCGCGGTTGACGAGGGCGTCGAGGCGATAGCGCTCGCCCACCGTCTTGCCGACGAGGTCGTCGCCGTGCCGGATGCGCAGCGCGGGGAAGCGCTCGTCCGCGTCGGGATCCGTCGAGAGGTACGGCAGGCTGCTCAGCACCTCGGCGAGCGCCTCGGGATGACCGGCCAGCATGCGCCGCGCCTCGGCCTCGCGCCGTTCCTCGGGCACCTCGAGCAGGGCCTCGAGCGTCTCGAAGACCCGGCCGTACTCCTTCGATTCCATGTTCCCCCCTGCGAGCGTGCGGTCGTGGCGGCGCGGGTCGGGGATCCGGCCGCCGGGCGAGCGGGTTCGATCCTACCCCGCCGCCGGTCGGAGCGCAGCGTCTCCCTTCCCGGGGCGTCCGACCGGCGGGACCTAGGCCTCGGCGCGGACGCGCTCGGACAGGTCGTCGCGGCGGATCGTGCCGTCGCAGAACACCGCGGCGCGGCGCAGCTCGTTCTCGAGCTCGCGCACGTTCCCGGGCCAGGACCAGGCCTCCAGCGCGGCGAGGGCCTCGTCGGACACGCCGACCTCGCGGCCGAGCTCCTCGCCGATCGGGCCCAGCAGGTGGCGCGCGAGCAGCGCGACGTCGCCCGGACGTTCGCGCAGCGGCGGCAGCTCGATGGTGACGACGTTCAGGCGGAAGTAGAGGTCCTCGCGGAAGGTCCCCTCCTTGCACATCGCGACCAGGTCGCGGTGGGTCGCGGCGACGACGCGCACGTCGACGGGCGTGGTGGTGTTCGAGCCGACGGCGCGCACCTCGCCCTCCTGCAGCACGCGCAGCAGCTTGGCCTGCATCTCGACCGGCATGTCGCCGATCTCGTCCAGGAAGACCGTGCCGCCGTTCGCCGCGACGAAGTGGCCGGGGCGGTCGGCGACGGCGCCGGTGAACGAGCCCTTCTTGTGGCCGAACAGCTCGGACTCGAGCAGGTTCGGCGGGACGGCCGCGCAGTTCTCCGCCAGGAACGGCTTCGCCTTGCGCGGGCCGTAGTCGTGCAGCGCGCGCGCGACCAGCTCCTTGCCGGTGCCGGTCTCGCCGCGGACCAGCACGGAGACGTCGCTGGGCGCGACGCGCTCCAGCAGGTCGAAGACGGCGCGCAGCTTCGGGCTGTCGCCGATCATGCCGAAGCGCCCGGCGGCCTCGCCGGCCGTCACGCGCGGGCGGACCAGCTCGTCCCAGCGCGCGCACAAGGCGTCGAGCGATCCGGCCGCGCGCGCCTCGTCGACGAGCGCGGCGAGGCGTTCCTCCAGCGAACCGCCGTCCGTCACCGGACCACCTTCAGGTTCGCGTACTGCAGCAGGAGTTGCTTGTTGCCGTGGTGCACGAAGCGCACCGTCGCGCGAGCGTTCACGCCGGAGCCCGACAGCGCCTCGATCGTGCCGCGGCCGAAGTGGTCGTGGTCGACGCGCACGCCGACCGCCAGCGCGGTGTAGTCGTCCGAGGGCGCCTCGTACACGCCCAGGGCCTGCG
>JAUHYB010000231.1 GCA_030426745.1 bacterium | reverse complement strand
TCGCGCGCGAGCAGGAGCTGGACGCGGTGCTGTACGGCGCGCGCGAGGCCTGGAAGGTCGCGCCGGTCATCGCCGAGTCGGGCGTCCCCGTCGTGGTCGGGCCGGTGCTGGGCCTGCCGCGGTCCGGATTCGATCCGTACGACGCGGTCTACGCGAACGCCGCCGTGCTGTACCGCGCCGGCGTGCCGGTGGCGATCCAGTCGGCCGACACGATGAACCCGCGCAACCTCGCGGACCACGCGGCGATGGCCGCGGCCTTCGGCCTGCCGCGCGAGGTCGCGCTGCGCTCGATCACGATCGACGCGGCGCGCGTGCTGGGGCTGGAGCGCGAGCTGGGCGGCCTCGCGTCGGGGATGATCGCCGACGTGATCGTGACGACCGGCGACCTCCTGGAGATCACCTCGGACGTCGAGTACGTCTTCGTCGACGGGCGCCAGGCGGATCTGGAGAACCGGCAGACGCGGCTGTACGAGCGCTACTCGAACCGCCTCGAGCGCATGCAGTCGCAGTGACCGGGAGAGCGCCGAGCGGGAAAGTACCGAGCCGGGCTCGTTCTTTCACCGCGCTGCGGCGGAGCAGGCGCGGCCCTCACGGCCGCACCTGCGCCGCCGCAGCGCGGTGAAAGAACGAGCCCGGCTCGGTACTTCTCGCGGCTCGACTCAGTCGCGGCCGTAGAGCGCGCAGTACTCGCAGTCGCAGTCGGGCGGAACGCGCAGCGAGCCGCTGTCGGTGACCTGCGCCGCGTAGCCGAGGGCCGCGACCTCGCGGACCTGCGCGGCGTCGATCTCCTGGTCCGACTCCAGCCAGCCGGTCGGCCGTTGCGCGTCGAGCCAGTCCAGGATCAGCCCGCGCATGCGCGACGCGCGCTCGACCTCCTGCTGCGCGACGTCGCGCAACGGGTCGCCGTCGGGGCCGAGGTCGTACAACTCGACGCTGTGAGGCGCCTTGCCCGTCGGCTGGCCCTCGATGATCCAGGCGGACAGGTTCAACGCGCAGAACCAGTCGCCGAGCTCCAGGGACGCGACGGTCCCGCGCACGCAGAGCGCGAAGCGCGGGGTGTCGGGGTCGGGCTCCGCGTCGAGGTGCACCAGCAAGGACTCCCCGGGGAACGCGACGTGCTCCAGGCCGGCGAGGTCCAGGAGCGTGCGCCCGATGCCCAGGTGCTGCACCGGACCCGTCACGCGTCGGCCGGCGGGCACGCCGGGGCCGCAGAGCAGCAGCGGGACGCGCAGGTTCTCGGGGTACAGGCCGGCGTGGTTCCACCAGACGTCGTACTCACCGAGGCACTCGCCGTGGTCGGCGGTGACGGCGATGATCGCGTCGTCGAAGCGCGGCGCCGCGAGGACTTCGCCCAGCAAGTGGTCGACGTACGTGACCTCCGACTTGTAGCTCGCGTTCATGTACTCCGCGTCGCGCAGCTCCGCGAGGCTGCGGTTCAGCGTCTCGACCGGGAAGTCGGGCTGCGGCAAGGAGGGGTCGAACGGGTCCCGGCCCTCCGGCCAGTACTCGGGCAGGAAGCGGTTCTTTCGGTCGTACGGCCGGTGCGCGTCGAACAGGTGCAGCCAGACGAACAGGTCGCGGTCGTGGTGCTCGTCGACCAGGCGCTTCAGCGCGGCGATCGTCTCGCCCCCGTCATGGATGCCCCGTTCGGGCGCGGCCATCGCGTCGAAGCCCTGGCCGAGGCCCGACCAGCGGTGTTGCAGTTGCGCCGCGGAGACGGACGCGACGGTCGCGAAGCCGTTCTCGTGGAACGACTCCGCCAGGGTGCGCGCCGCCTCGGCCACCGCGCTCACGTTGTCGAGCACCATGGTGTCTCGCGGAGGCGTCGCGGTCAGGAGCGCGACGTGCGACGGGATGGTGACGTTCGTCGTGGAGTAACAGTCGTCGAAGATCACGCCGCGCGCGCCGAGCGCGTCGAAGGTCGGCGTGCGGACGTCGACGGAGCCGGCGATGGCGGCGACGTGGTCCGCGCGGTGCGTGTCGGACGTCACGAACAGGACGGTCCGCGGCGCCGCGCGGGAGAGGTGCACGGTCAGCGGAGAGACCACGCAGAAGTCCTGCCCGTCCGCCTCGGAACGCAGCGCGAATTCCACGTCGACGCGCTCGCCCGCCCAGGGGGCCAGGTCGATGCGGGCCGCGGTCCACTCGTCCACCACGTCCGCGCCGCGGCGCAGGTCGTACTCGAACGACGCCGCGCGTGACGGTGAGGTCAGGCGTACGGTGAGCGTGGCGGATCGCAGCGGGTGCGACAGCCGCGGCGCGTTCCCGTAGTAGAAGCCGAGGGAGCCCGCGTCGGCGGCCGGGACGTCGAGGTGCGCGCCGCGCTCGTTGTCCGACGCGACGACGGCGCCCGGCCGGGACACCGCGCCCAGGACCGGCCGGCGCTCGGGAGCCGACAGCTCGGCCGCCCAGGACTCCCACGGCCGTCGCCAGACGGCGAAGTCCCAGCACTGCACCCGCCGGGTGCCGCCGAAGAACGTGAGCCGCAGCGTGTCGGGTCGTCGCCGCAGCATCCGCGCGCCGGGGATGTCGACGCTGAGCGCTTGCGGGGAGCGGAGGCCGAGCACGATGGTGCGAGAGACCTCGCAGACGACCGCGCCGTCGCGGAGCAGCGTCGCCCGCGCGGACCCGTTCGCCTTCATGACGAGCGTCGCGGTCACCCGGTTGAACTCGCCCAGGTCCGCGGGGAGCGGGATGTCGAGGGACCGGTGCGCGTCGTCGGCCAGCCGGAGCGCGCGCGCGCCGCTCGGGGAGTCCGGCGCGCGGACGACCTCGCGCCTGGCCGCGCGCACGTTCCACGCGTCCGGGTCCTCGGGGACGTCGAAGCGCGCGACGAGCTCGTACTCGCCCGTGTCCCACGCGCGCTCCGCGGCGGTCGTGATCGTGCGCGCGGTCGCGCGGCGGTCCACCCCGGGCCCGTCCTGCGCGCAGGAGCAGAGCGAGGCGACGGCGATCAGCAGGCCGGCGGCGAGCGGAGCGTGTCGGAGGTGCGGGAGGGAAGAGGGCATGGCACGAAGTTCATGTGCGAGCCCGGCTCGGCGCTGTCCCGATCAGCGCTCGGGACAGCCGACGCCGAAGTAGTTGCCGGGGAAGCGCTCGCGCGAGCCGGCGCCGTCCGTCGAATCGAGCGCCTCGACCTTCACCGCGCACACCTTGAACTCGGCCGTGCCGGTCACCGGGTCGCCCACGTCGTTCGTCAGCAGGTTCGCGCGCGCCTCGCCGAAGTGGAACGGCATCCACACGACGCCGCGCTTCACCTGGCGCGAGTGGATCGCGCGGCACTGCACGTCGCCGCGGCGCGACGAGACGCGCACCATCGCGCCGTCCTCGATGCCGCGCTTGCGGGCGTCCGACGGGTGGACCTCCAGGTAGGCCTCGGGTTGCTTCTCCGACAGCCCGACCGCGCGGTGCGTCTGCGTCGCCGCGTTGTAGTGGTACAGCGTGCGACCCGTCGAGAGCAGCAGCGGGTAGTCCTCGTCGGGCAGCTCGAGCGACGGCCGGTACTCGACCGCCTGGAATTGGCCCTTGCCGCGCAGGATGCCGCCCTCGTGCAGGAAGGTCGTGCCGTCGTCCGACTCGTCGGAGCACGGCCACTGGATGCCGTGGCCCAGGCGCTCGATGTGCTCGTAGCTGATGCCCGCGAACTTCGGCGCGTCCTTCGCCATCTCGGCGTAGATCTCGCGCGGGTGCTCGTAGTTCCAGTCGGCGCCGGCGGCGCGCGCGATGCCGATCAGGATCTCCCAGTCGGAGCGCGCGGAACCGGGCGGCTCGACGGCCTTGCGCACGCGCTGCACGCGGCGCTCGGAGTTCGTGAACACGCCGTCCTTCTCCGCGAAGCACGCGCCGGGCAGCACGACGTCCGCGAAGCGCGCTGTCTCGGTCAGGAAGATGTCCTGCACGACGCAGAACTCGACGCGGTTCATGCCCTCCTCGAGCCGCTGCACGTTGGGCTCGGACAGGATGATGTCCTCGCCCATCACGAAGAACGCCTTGATGCGGTCTCCGGCCGACTTGATCATCTGGTTCAGGTTCAAGCCGGGCTCGGGGTCGAGGTCCACGCCCCAGGACGCCTCGTACTTGGCGCGCACCGCGGGGTCGTCGACCTCCTGGTAGCCGGGGTAGTAGACCGGCGTCGCGCCCGCGTCGTTCGCGCCCTGCACGTTGTTCTGGCCGCGCAGCGGGTTCATGCCCGTCGAGCGCTTGCCCAGGTGCCCGGTCATCAGCACCAGGTTCGACAGCGCGTAGACGTTGTCGGTGCCGTGGCTGTGCTCGGTGATGCCCAGCGTGTAGTAGATGCCGGCGCGTTCGGTGGTCGCGTACTCGCGCGCCGTCTTGCGGATGTCGTCGGCGGGGACGCCGGTGACCGCCTCGGCCTCCTCCGGCGTGTACTTCGCGACGGCCTCGCGCACCTCCTCGAAGTGCTCGGTGTTCGCGTCGATGAACGCCTGGTCGACGAGGTTCTCCGCGACGATGACGTGCGCCATCGCGTTCAAGAGCCACACGTCGGTGCCCGGGTTCAGCTTCAGGTGGCGGTCCGCGATGCTGGTCATCCAGATCGCGCGCGGGTCGGCCACGACCAGCGTCGCCCCGCGGCGCGCGGCCCGCTTCATCTCCATCGCGATGATCGGGTGCGCTTCCGAGGTGTTCGATCCGATCACGAACAGGAAGTCCGCGTCCCGGATCTCACGGATCGAGTTCGTCATCGCTCCCGCGCCGAAGGTGGTGACCAGACCGGCCACCGTGGGAGCGTGTCATGTCGCGGCGCACTGGTGCACGTTGTTCGTGCCGTACACCGCGCGCGCCATCTTCTGCACCAGGTAGTTCTCCTCGACGGTGCAGCGCGAGGAGGACACGAAGGCCAGCGAGTCCTTGCCGTGACGTTCCGCGACGCCGCGCAGGCCGTCGGCGACGCGCTGCAGCGCGTCCTCCCACGACGCCTCGACCAGCTGACCGTCCTCCGCGCGCACCAGCGGCACGGTCAGGCGGTCGGGGTGGTCGATGAAGTCGTAGGCGAAGCGCCCCTTCACGCACAGGTTCCCGTCGTTCGGCAGCGTGCCGACCGGCGGGCTGGTCACCTTGACGACGCGGTCCGCCTCCTTGTCGACGTTCAGCTCCATCTGGCAGCCGACGCCGCAGTAGTTGCAGGTCGTGCGGACCTTCTCGAGCTGGTGGTCGGGCTTCGCGCCGTGCGTCAGCGGCAGCTTCTCGGTCATCGCGCCCGTCGGGCAGACGTCGACGCACCCGCCGCACAGCTCGCAGCTGGTGTCGAACAGCGACAGGCCGTCCGCCGTCGAGATCGTCGTCTCCGCGCCGCGGCGCGACAGCGTGATCGCCGTGACCTGCTCGACCTCGTCGCAGTAGCGCGTACAGCGCGCGCACAGGATGCACTTGTCGGCGCGGAACTGGATGTACGGGTTGCGGTCGGCGTCGCGGTCGCCGCGCAGCGAGTCCAGCTTCATCCAGTCGCCCGGCGCGCCGAACTCCGCCGCCATCG
>JAUHYB010000230.1 GCA_030426745.1 bacterium | reverse complement strand
GACCCGACGTCGAAGGCGGTCTACGCGAAGCTCGCGGCCTCCTTCCAGGCGCTGCCGAACACGAAGGAGACGCCGCTGTCGGCCGCGGACGCGAAGCGCCTGGTGAAGGAGCGCTGGAGCGAGCGGCTCCCCGACGGCACCTGGAAGCGCAAGAGCGAGACCGCGATCGTGTCGACCGCCGGCGCGGTGATCGACCTGTCGCGCGCGCGCCGCGCGCTGTCGAAGCCGTCGTCGTCCGCGCCGCGCGACGTCACGAAGCTGCCGCCGTTCAGCGCCGCCGACCGGCAACAGTCGGAGGACGCGCTGGAGCGCGGCGCGCTGTACCTCGTGTTCCTGAAGAACGAGGACGGGCGCTGGGGCCCGCCCGGCGAGACCGACGCCGGCCTGACCGCCATGGTGCTCGGCGCGCTGCAGTCCTTGCCCGCGCCGCGGCCGGACTCGGTGCAGCAGACGATCGACGCGGGGCTCGCGTGGCTCGTGTCGCTGCAGAAGGACGACGGTTCGATCCACGACGGCAAGCTCAAGAACTACATCACGTCGGCGGCGGTGCTCGCGCTGGCGAAGTCCGGCCGCGATGAGTTCCAGCCCGTCATCGCGAAGGCCCGCGACTACATCAAGCTGCTGCAGGCCGACGAGGGCGAGGGCTACTCCGAGGGTGACCGCTTCTACGGCGGCATCGGGTACGGCGGCGACGAGCGCCCCGACCTGTCGAACCTGCAGTTCGCGCTCGAGGCGCTGAACGCCGCCGGCGTCGAGTCGGACGACGAGGCCTTCCAGCGCGCGCTCAAGTTCCTGGAGCGCACCCAGAACCGCTCGGAGTCGAACGACGTCGAGATCGACACCGGCGACGGCGTGATCAAGAGCGGCGACGACGGCGGCGCGGGGTACGCGCCCGGCGACTCGAAGGCCGGCTTCGCGGTGCTGCCCGACGGCACCAAGATCCCGCGCTCGTACGGCTCGATGACGTACTCGCTGCTTAAGGGCTACCTGTTCGCCGGCCTGCCGAAGGACGACCCGCGCATGCAAGCCGCGTGGACGTGGGTCACCGACAACTACACGCTGGACGTGAACCCCGGCTTCGAGCACGCGAGCGACCCGGACGCGGCCTACCAGGGCCTCTACTACTACTTCCTATCGATGGCGCGCGCGCTCGACCTGTACGGACAGGAGGTCGTCACCGACGGCGAGGGCGTCGAGCACAAGTGGCGCGCCGAGCTGTGCGGCCGCCTGATCGCGATGCAGAGCAAGGACGACGGTTCGTGGGTGAACCGCAACTCTCCGCGCTGGTGGGAGGGCAACCCGACGCTGGCGACGGCGTACGCGATGCTGACGCTCGAGGCCGCGATGCCGAAGGGCGGGGCGCGCTGAGCGCGCGCGAAGTGGACGAGCCGTTGCGCCTCTACCGCCGCCCCGGCGGCGCGCGCGGGGCGCTCGTGCTGGTGGCGGACGGCCGCGCCCACGACCTGGGCGCGGTCGACGCGTGCGGGCGGCCGGCTCGGGCGGCAGGGCTCGCCGGCGCGCCGCCGGAGGGGCCGGAGGCGCCGGAAGCGGACGCGGCAGCGCCGGTGATTGCCGCGGCGCCCGTGATTGCCGCGGCGCCCGTGACTGCCGCGGCGCCGGGTCTCGCCGCGGCGCCGGGGATCGCGGACTGGATCGCGGCGGTGACGCCGGGCGCCTTGCGGGCGGCGGCGCGCGACGGGCGCTTCCCCGAGGCGCGGGCGATCGACCCGGGCGAGCCGCTGTTGCCGCCGGTGCTGCCGCGCGAGGTCGGCAAGGTGCTCGCGCTGGGCAAGAACTTCCGCGCGCACGCCGAGGAGTTCGGGGAGGACGTGCCGACCGACCCGATGTACTTCGCGAAGCTGCCCGAGACGATCGTCGGGCACGGCGCGACGGTGCGCGTGCCCGCCTGGTACGACGCGCGCTTCGACCACGAGGCGGAGCTCGCCGTGTGGATCGGCGCGCCCGGCGCGGACATCGACGCCGCGGACGCGATGCGTCACGTGGCGGGCTACACGGTCGCGAACGACCTGACGGCGCGCACGCTGCAAGGCGAGGACCGCGGCCGCAAGCACCCGTGGCTGCGCGCGAAGAACTTCCCGGGCTCGTGCCCGCTCGGGCCGTGCCTGGTGCTGACGGAAGCGAACGGCGAGGCGCCCGATCCGGCGCCGTGGCGGTTGACCGCGACGGTGAACGGGGAGACGCGGCAGGACGCGACCCTGGCGCAGCTGGTGGTCGACGTGCCGCGCGCGCTCGCGTGGCTGTCGCGCCACTTGCCGCTGCAGCGCGGCGACGTCGTGCTGATGGGCACGCCGGCCGGCGTCGGACCGCTGGCGAACGGCGACGAGGTCGTGTGCGCGATCGACGGGATCGGCGCGCTGGCGACGACGATCGCGCGTTGACCGAAGGTACCGTGCCGGGTGGGCGGGAACGTCAGCGCGGATACGAGATGCTCTTCGGCACCGTGAACTGCCGGTGCCCCTCCGGGCCGCCCAGGAAGCCGAAGCCCGACTGGCGGGCGCCCACCCACGGCAGGCCCGGCGCGCTGCCGAGGTACTGGTTCACCCCCACCTGGCCCGCGCGGATCGCCGACGCCATGCGCAGGCCGCGCTCGCGGTCCGCGGTGTACACGTTCGCGCCCAGCCCGTACGGCGTGTCGTTCGCCAGCCGCACGCCCTCGGCCTCGCTGCCGTCGAAGCGCATCAGGCACACGACGGGGCCGAAGGTCTCCTCCGTCGCGATGCGCGCGTCACGCGGCACGTCGGCGAGCACCGTCGCGGGGTAGTGGTTCCCCGGCCCATCCGGCACGTCTCCGCCCAGCAACAGGCGCGCGCCGCGCTGCACCGCGTCGCGCACGTGCTCGTCGACGACCTCGCGCTGACGGCGGCTGACCATCGGTCCCAGCTTCGTCGACTCGTCGAGCGGGTCGCCGTGCGTCCACTCCGCGGCGCGCGACAACACCAGGCTCTCGAAGCGCTCCGCCACTTCGTCGGCGACGTACACGCGCTCCAGGGAACAGCACACCTGCCCCGTGTTGCGCAGGCTGTGCGTCACGGCGACGTCGGCGGCGGCCTCGAGGTCCGCGTCCGCCATCACGACCAGCGGGTCCTTGCCGCCGAGCTCCAGCACGAGCCGTTTCAAGCCGTCGCTCGCCGCCCGCATGATCGCCTGCCCCGTCGCGCGGCTGCCGACGAAGCCCACCATGTCGACGTCGCCGTCGACGAGCGCCGCGCCCACCGCGCCGTCCCCCTGCACCAGCTCCAGCACGCCTCCCGGCAACACGCTCTGCAAGCAGGCCGCGAGGATCGCGCCCGTGCGCGGCACGTGCTCCGACGGCTTGAAGACGACCGCGTTGCCCGCGACCAGCGCCGGCACCAGGATCGACATCGGCATCGCCACCGGGAAGTTCCAGGGCGTGATCGCGGCGACCACGCCGTGGGGCACGCGCACCAGCAGCGACTCGCTGTCGCCGCCGTCCAGGCGCTCGGGCGCCAGCGCCGCCGCGACGTCGCGCGCGCGGTCGCCCAGCACCCGGCCCCAGGCCCCCGCCTCGCCCTGCGCGGCGGCGATCGGCTTGCCCATCTCGCGGCTGATCGTGCGGCCGAGGTCCTCGGCGGCGTCCGCGAACGCCCGTTCCGCTCCGGCGAGCACGGCGGCGCGCTCCTCCGCCCCCAGCGCTTCCCAGGCCGGCTGGGCGGCCCTGGCGCGCTCCACGGCCTGGAACACCTGTTCGGGGTCCGTCGCGGCGATCCTCTCGCCAATTAGTTCGCCCGAATGCGGGTCATGCTGGGGTAGGGTCGGCATGTCCCGAGTCTAGCGCCTCGCAAAGCGCCTTCCTCGCCCGATCCCCCCCCATCGCGGGCGAATCCCCCCCGACCGAATTGCGATTTCCTCAAAAGCCCCAGCCGGGGCCCGGTCGATTCGTGCCGCGGATCACCAAGGGCGCCCCGCCGGGGGGCGGTGCGCTCGTCACGAGGAAGAGAAGAGCCATGAACCAGATGACCCGGCCGATCGGCTGGTGCGCGGCCGCCCTGCTGGCGACCGTCGCGACCGCCGGCGACGTCACGGCGCAGGACGCCGCGCTCCTGCAACCGACGTGGACCTACGCGAGCGGCACCGCGGGGTGGATCCCCGACACCGTCTCGATCGGCGATGAGGGGCGCCGCGTCTTTTCGGCGGTGGGCACCTTCGGCGCGAGCGCCCGCCTGTTCTCCGAGTCCGCGACGCCGATCGCCACGGACGAGCACGACGAGATGGGCTATCGCCATCGCGTCGCCTCTTCGGGCTCGAGCGGACGCCGAGCTTGGTTGCACTACCGCGGACAGACCGTGTCCGCGCCGAAGGTCCCGGAGCTTCGGCTGTACGACTCCGACAGCTCGGCGCCGACCGTCGAGTTTTCGTTCCCGTTCACGGTGAACCAGCCTTACGGCGGCGTCGCCATGAGCACGGACGGCAACACGACCTGCGCTTACGTGTTCGACTGGTCGACTTCGTCTACGAAGGTCGCCGTCTTCCAGCAGGGGCAAGCGACGCCGAGCCAGTACGTCTCGGTCCCTACCTTCGTCGAGCCGCGCGACACGCGGCTATCGGGTGACGGGACTCGACTGCACGTGTTCGCCGGGTCGAAGACGTACGTCGTCGACACGGCCGCTGGTCAGGTCATTCACACCCAGTACAACTTCTTCAGCACCGGCCAGGTGCATGCGATCGACCGCGACGGCGGTACGTTCGCGCAGGCGACGGCGACCAACGACTTCAAGGTCTATCGCTGGAACGCCGGCTCCGTCCAGGAGTGGTTCACGCACCACGAGAGCGATGGCCTGATCTGCAGCGGCCTCGGGTTCTCGGGCGACGGGAGTACGCTGGCCGCCTCCTTCGACAGCTACGTGGATGATCGCGTCAAGCTCGTCGTCCTGGACATCAGCGGCTCCGCCCCCGTCGTCGAGTACGAGGACGAACTCGAAGCGCTGGACGGCAGCTCGCTCCTGACCGTCGAGCTTCGCGTCAACCACGACGGCAGCCGCGTGTTCCTCGGGAACCTCGGTGACGTGAGCGGACAGGTCCCGGAAGTCGCCGTCTATACCGAAGAGGCTTCTGGTTGGCGTCAGAGCCACTCCGTCAACCTGCCGGGCTCCGTTCGCGACCTGGACATCGACGCGGAAGGGACGCACCTCGCGGTCGCGAGCAAGACGGCGCACGCCGGCGAGCTGGGCGGCACGGGACGCTACGACAGCTTCGAGCTGCCGCCCGCCACGGGCATCCGCCTGGTCGGCACGCCGCGCGTCGGCACCACCGTCGAGGTGCGCGTGTCCTGCGGCGCCGGCGACGTCGGCATGCTGCTGGCCAGCGACGCGCTGGCGGCGACGCCCGCGGACTACCCCGGCATCGGGCGGCTGTTCCTGTCGCGCGGCGGCATGACCAGCCTGGCGCGCGGCGCGGACGCCGGCGGCGGCGAGCTGGTGTTCCAGCTCGACCTCAGCGGCGCCTCGGTCGGCGACGCGATCTACCTGCA
>JAUHYB010000229.1 GCA_030426745.1 bacterium | reverse complement strand
GATCTACTGCCGCTGGAGCTGCTGCAGATCGCCGCGTTCCCGGACCGCGAGGGGTACGAGGTCGTGATCATCGACGCGATGGTCCACGACGACTACATGGACCGGTTGATGGAGGCGTGCGACGGCGCGCTCCTGTTCGGCTCCTCCTGCATCCTGGGGTACCAGGTCACCCACGGCGCCGAGGTCGCGCGCGCGGTGCGCGCGCGCTTCCCCGAGCTGCCGATCATCTGGGGCGGCTGGTTCCCCTCCGTCCTGCCCGAGCGCTACTTCGTCGAGGGCATCGCCGACGCCGTCTGCCTGGGCCAGGGCGAGATCACCTTCTGGGAAGTCGTGCAGGCGCTGGAGTCCGGCGAGGACCTGGCGAACGTCGCCGGCCTGGTCGTCGAGCGCGACGGCAAGCCCGTCTACACCGACCACCGCCCCGTCGTCGGCTTCGACACGATCCCGGACGCCCCCTGGCACCTGATCGACTTCGAGGAGTACGTCGCGCGCCAGAACGACACGGGCAACTGGAAGGTCCGCCACAAGTACGCCGACCCCTGGGACATGAAGCCGGGCACGGAGCAGCGCGGCTTCTCCTACTTCTCCAGCTTCGGCTGCCCCGAACCCTGCACGTTCTGCTGCTCGCCGATGGTCACGGCGCGGCGCTGGAAGGCGATCCCCGGCAAGCTGCTCGCCGAGCGGATCATGGAGTGCCACGAGCGCTTCAACTTCAACATCCTGCGCTTCCAGGACGCCAACTTCGGCGTGCACGAGAGGCGCTCGAACGAGTTCTGCGACGCGTTGATCGAAGCGGGCAGCCCGTTCTGGTGGAACGGCACCTACGAGATCGAGACGATCGCGCGCTACAAGGACGAGTCGCTCGACCGCATGGCCGCGTCGCGCTTCCACATGGCCGCGCTCGGCGCCGAGGCCGGCAGCGTGGAGCAGCAGACGAAGATCAAGAAGAAGATCAACATCGCGGACCACCTGGTGCCGTCGCTGCGGCGCTTGAACGAGCGCGGCATCCAGACCGGCGTCTCGTGGATCATCGGCTACCCCGGCGAAACCGCCGAGTCGATGCAGGAGACGCTCGACGTCGCCGCGAAGATCAAGCACCTGTTCCCCAACTCGCCGTCGGACGTCTTCCCGTTCCGCGCGATCCCCGGCACCGAGGACTTCGACACCGCGGTGAAGATCGGCTACGAGCCGCCGGTGACGCTCGAGGAGTGGGGTTCCTGCCTCGAGTACAAGTACGAGATCAACGACACCTCGCTGCCCGAGGACGTGATCCGCACCTGGAAGCGCTACGGCGTGACCGCGACCTTCTACGACGGCCTCGCGAAGGAAGGCGCCGGCGCGGTGCGCAACGTGATGCGCAAGATCTCCGGTTGGCGCCTGAAGCACAACCAGTACACGCTGCCCGTCGAACACAAGCTCTTCCACATGTACGTCAAGCTCACGGGTCAACGCACCCAGGGCGACGTGCTGCAACTCGACAAGACCCCGGGCGTCACGCCCAGTGCCCCCGTCTCCTGGTGATTCAGCGCAAGTCGTCCAAGAAGATCGTCCTCTTCCTGCCGCACCGGGCCGACCCGGGGCGCGGGGAGATGTTCTCCGCCGACCTGCTGCCGCTCGAGTTGCTGCAGATCGCGACCGGCCCCGTCGCCGAGGGCTACGAGGTCGTGATGATCGACGCGATGGTCGAGCCGGACTACGAGCGCAAGGTGCTCGAGGCCTGCGAGGACGCGCTGCTCTTCGCCAGCTCGTGCATCCTCGGCTACCAGGTCTACGACGGCTACAAGGTCGCGAAGATGGTCCGGGAGAAGCTCCCGAACCTCCCGATCTTCTGGGGCGGTTGGTTCCCCAGCGTGATCCCGGAGATGTACCTGGAGCACGACATCGCGGACGCGGTGTGCATCGGTCAGGGTGAGCTGACCTTCCTCGACATGGTCAAGGCCGTCGAGTCGGGCGAGGACCTCGCGAACGTCCCCGGCCTGGTCGTGAAGCGCGACGGCAAGATCGTCTACACGGACCACCGCGCGGTCGTCGGCTTCGAGTCGTTCCAGCGCGTGCCGTGGGAGCTGCTCGACTTCGAGAAGTACGCGGAGCTGCAGGTGAAGCCGACGCGCATGAAGGTGCGCCACCGCTTCCCGCTGCCCGGCAAGTGGACGCCCAGTAACCCGCCGCGCGGCTTCAGCTTCTTCTCCAGCTTCGGCTGCCCCGAACCCTGCACGTTCTGCTGCAGCCCGCTGATCACCGGTCGTCGCTGGAAGGCGATCCCCGGCCGTCAGCTGGCCGAGGAGATCGCCGAGCTGCAGCAGCGCTTCGGCTTCGACGTGCTGCGCTTCCAGGACGCCAACTTCGGCGTCGCGGAGAAGCGCACGAAGGAGTTCTGCGAGGCGCTCGTCGACCTGAAGGTGCCGATCCACTGGAACGGCACGATCGAGATCGAGACGATCATGCGGTACAAGGAGGAGACGCTCGACCTGCTCGAGGACTCCAAGTGCCACCTGCTCTGGCTCGGCGCCGAGACCGGCACCAAGGAGATGCAGGAGCGGATCAAGAAGCACATCGACATCGACCACATCCCCGAGGCGATCGGGAAGCTGGCGAAGCGCAACATCGTCCCCGGCACCTTCTGGATCATCGGGTACCCCGGCGAGACGCGCGAGTCGATGGAAGAGACGCTGAAGCGCGCCGCCTCGGTCAAGTACGCGTACCCGATCGCGGGTTCCGAGGTGTACCCCTTCCGCCCGATCCCCGGCACCGAGGACTTCGACGCGGCGATCAAGCTGGGCTACGAGCCGCCGAAGGACTTCGCCGAGTGGGGCGACTGCTTCGAGTACAAGTACAACTCGCAGAACACGCCGATCCCCGAGGACATCCGGCAGACGTGGACCCGCTACAACAACACGGCGGCGATCTACGACCAGTACGTCCAGGAAGGGCCGCTGTGGATGCGCAAGCTCCTCAGCAAGATGGCCGGCTGGCGCCTGCAGCGCGGCAGCTACGAGTTCCCGATCGAGCAGAAGCTGTTCGACCTGTACGTGCGCGCCACCGGGCAGACGCAGCCCGCGGCGGCGGACTGACACCGAGCCGCACACACTGTTGCGCACGGACGACGGGTCCGCGCCGCTCGGACAAGGAAACGGCCCCGGGGGAACCGGGGCCGACTTCGTACGGCACGGACCCTTCGCCTGCGCGCAACGCCCGGCGCGGCTCGGTATCGTGAGGGCGTGCGCGTCCTGATCATCACCCCCGCCCCGCGCGGCTCGCGGTCCGGCAACCGCCTGACCGCCTTGCGCTGGGCGGCGCATCTGCGGGCGCTCGGGCACCGCGTCGTCGTGCGCGACGCGGCGGACGCCGACGCGACCGAGCCCGCGGACCTCGCGGTCGCGCTGCACGCGGAGAAGAGCGCCGCCTTCGTGCGCGCGCGCGCCGGCCGGGACGCGGACCCCGGCCTCGTGCTGGTGATGACCGGCACGGACCTCTACGACCACGCGGAGCTGTCGGCGGTGTCCGTCGAGTCCTGCGCGCGCGCGGCGCGGATCGTCGTGTTGCAGCCCGGAGCCGTCGAGCGCGTCCCCGCCGCGTTCCGGGACCGCGTGCGCTGCATCCCGCAGTCCGCGGTCGCGCCGCGGGGCGCCGGCGCGCGCGGCGCGGACGACGACCGCTTCCTGGCGCTGTCGCTCGCGCACGTCCGACCCGTCAAGGACCCGCTGCTGCTCGCGCGCGCCGCCCGGCGGGCGCCGGAGGGCTCGCGGCTGGCGGTCGTACTCGCCGGCGCGAGCGCCGACGCGGACCTGGAGCGCGCCGTCCGCGCCGAGAGCGACGCGAACCCGCGCTTCACCTGGATCGGCCCGCTGACGCACGGGGCGGCGCTGCGGCGCCTGGCGACCGCGGACGTGCTCGTCGTCAGCTCGCGCAACGAGGGCGGCCCGGCCGTCGTGCCCGAGGCGATCGCGTGCGGCGTCCCGGTGCTGTCGACCGACATGCCGGCCGCGCGCGCGCTGCTGGGCGTGGACCACCCGGGGCTCTACCCCGTCGGCGACGACGCGGCGCTGGCGGCGCTGCTCTCGCGCGTCGAGACCGACGCCGACTTCCGGGCGCGGCTCGTCGCTCGCAGCCTCGCGCTGCAGCCCGAGGTGCGCCCGGACCTCGAGCGCCGCCGCATCGCCGACCTGCTCGCGGAACTCCGCGTCGGCCGCGCCGGCGGACGATAAGGTGTCGGTGCCGCGCCCCCCGCGACCCCCCAAGCGATGATCCTGATCCTCGACAGCTACCTCGACGAGGTCGGCGCCTGGCGCAACTTCGTCGACCTGATGCCCGGCCGCGACCACCGCGCCGTGCGCGTCGCGAAGGAGACCCCGCCCGCGAACCTCGACGGCGTCGACGGCCTGATGCTGACCGGCTCGGCCGCGTCGGCGGTCGACGGCGAGCCGTGGCTGGCGCCGGTCTACGACCTGATCCGCGAGGCGCACGCCCGCGAGCTGCCGACCCTCGGCGTGTGCTTCGGCCACCAGCTGATCCCGCGCGCGCTCTTCGGCGAGGACGCGGTGCGCCGCTCCCCGACCTCCGAGCTCGGCTGGCTCGAGATCCGCCGCACGGCCGCGAATTCGCTGTGGGACTCCGTTCCGGAGCGCTTCACCTGCTTCGTATCCCACTTCGACGAGGTCACGCCCGACCTGCCGGACCTCGACGTCTTCGCGGCCAGCGACCGCTGTCCGGTCCAGGGATACCAGGTACGAGGAGCGCCCATGTGGGGTCTGCAGTTCCACCCCGAGATGCCGTTCGAGGAGAGCGAGCGCCTGGTGCGCTCCAACTCGCCGCGGCACGAGCACATCGACGAACCGCCCGAGGACCTCCTGGCCCGCGCCGTGGACGTGCGGCCGATCGGGTTGCGGTTGTTCGCCAACTTCCTCGACCACGTCGACGCCGCGCGGAGCCCGCGATGAACCCGCTCGACCTCGTCGCGGAGCGCAAGCTGCAGGAGGCGATCGAAGCCGGCGCCTTCGACGACAACCCGCTGCTCGGCAAGCCGCTGGAGCTCGAGGACCTCTCGAAGATCCCCGAGGACCTGCGCTCGTCCTACAGCCTGCTGAAGAACGCCGGCGTGTTGCCCGAGGAGCTCGAGCTGCGCAAGGAAGGCGTGCGCCTGGTCGACCTGATCGACGCGTGCCGCGACGACGCGGAGCGCCGCAGCCTCGAGGAGCGGGTCGAGGACATCCGCCTGCGCATCGACCTCTTGGCCGAGCGCCGGCGCGCGCGCCTCTCTTGATCGACGCCGTCGATCAGTCGGGGTCGGTGGTCTGCGAGACCGACAGCGCCCGCAGCGCGTCGGTCGTGGTGAAGACGCCGTAGACCTTGTCGCCGCGCGCGACGATCGCGCAGCCGTACCGGCGGGCGGCCATGTCGGCGGCCACCTGGCGCATCGGCGCCTCGGGGTCGACGAGGTACAGCTCCTGCGCCATCGCCTCCTCGACGAGGACCTCGTGCGGATCGACGTCGCGCAGGCTCTCGATCAGGAGGATGTCGCGC
>JAUHYB010000228.1 GCA_030426745.1 bacterium | reverse complement strand
CCGTTCGCCGAGACGAAGGAGCAGATCGGCGGCTTCTACCTGATCGACGTGCCGGACCTGGACGCGGCGATCGCGTGGGCGAGGAAGATCCCGACGGCGGAGTACGGCTCCGTCGAGGTGCGGCCGATCTGGGAGCCCGAGGACTACATGGGCGAGTCGCCGTCCGCATGAGCGACGACGCGGCGGCGCGGCAGGCGGTCGAGGCGGTCCACCGGTCCGACTACGCCCGCCTGCTGGCGCCGCTGATCCGCGCGGCGCGCGACTTCGAGCGCGCCGAGGAAGCGCTGCAGGACGCGTTCACCAGGGCGCTGGAGCGCTGGCCGACGGACGGCGTGCCCGCCAAGCCCGCGGCGTGGCTCGCCGTGACGGCGCGGCGTCGCCTGGTGGACCTGTCGCGGCGCACGCGACGCGCCGAGGACCAGCTCGCGGAGCTCGCGGGCGACGCGCGAGGGGAGGCACCCGCGATGGTCGGCTTCACCGACGACGAGTTCCCGCACGAGGACGACCGCCTGCGGCTGATCTTCACCTGCTGCCACCCGGCGCTCGACCCGGACGTGCGCGTGCCGTTGACCCTGAACGCGCTGCTGGGCCTGCACGCGGCGGACCTGGCGCGCAGCTTCCTGGTCACCGAGGGCGCGATGTCGCAGCGGCTCGTGCGCGCGAAGCGCAAGATCCGGCGGGCGGGCATCCCGTACCGCGTGCCGCCCGCGGAGTTGCTGGCGTCGCGCCTGCCCGCGGTGTTGAGCGTGATCTACCTGGCGTTCAACGAGGGCTACAGCGCGGCGCGCGGCCGGGCGCTGTTGCGCGCGGACCTGGCGGAGGAAGGCGTGCGCCTGGCGCGCATGCTGGTCGAGCTGATGCCCGACGAGCCGGAGGTGCGCGGCCTGCTGGCGCTCCTGCTGCTGCAACACGCGCGGCGCGACGCGCGGGTCGGCGCGGACGGCGAGCTCGTCCTGCTGGAGGACCAGGACCGCGCGCGCTGGGACCGGTCGTGCATCGACGAGGGCCTCGCGTTGCTCGACGACGCGCTGTCGCGCGGCGCGCCGGGGCCGTACCAGATCCAGGCCGCGATCGCCGCCGTGCACGCGCGCGCGGCGCGGGCGGCGGACACCGACTGGCGGGAGATCGCGTTGCTGTACGGGGCGCTCGCCGAGCGCGCGCCGTCGCCGGTCGTCGAGCTGAACCGCGCCGTCGCGGTCGCGATGTGGCGCGGCCCGGAGGAGGGGCTCGCGATCGTCGACCGCTTGCGCGCGGACGGCGCGCTCGAGGGCTACCTGTACCTGCACGCGACGCGCGCCGACCTGCTGCGCCGCCTGGGCCGCGCCGCGGACGCGCGCGACGACTACGAGCGCGCCGCGCGGCTCGCCGGCAACGACGCCGAGCGGCGGTTCCTGGCGCGGCGGATCGCGGAGCTCGGCTGAGCGCACGTCCTGGAACCCAGCCGGCTCGGGCCGGCTGCGGCCGCGCATCACTGCGTCGGATCTCCTCCGAGCCCCGTCGAGGAGCGCGTCGTCGCGCTTCCTCGCGCTGCGCGCTCGGCCCTGGGACCGACGACGGGTCTCTGGACGTGCTCTGAGTGCGCGCGCCGCGCTCCGAACACGGCTCGTACACGCGCCGGCGACCCGCGCGTGCGCGAGCGCGTCCTGTCGCCCTATGCTGTCGTCATCAGGGGAGGAAGCATGCAGAACGGAATGCGCATCGTCGGCGTCGCGGCGGCCGTGGTAGTGGTCCTGGGGTTCGCGTGGTACGCGACGCGCGAGGACGGAGGCGGCGGCAGCGCGGGCATCGACGCGCCGCTCGCGGACGCGCCGCCGGACGCGGTGGACCCGGGCGACCTGCCGGCGCACGACGGGTCCGCGCGCGAGACGGCCACGGACGAACGCGACGCGGTGGACGACGATGTCGCGGAGCGCGCCGGCGACGCGGCGGCGGCGCCCGACGAGGACGCGGAGATGCGCGAGGTCGGCGGCCGCGTGCTCGACATGCAGGGCCGTCCGGTCGCCGGCGTGACCGTGCGTCGCCCCGGCGGTCCGCGGCGCGCCGAGAGCGACGCCGTCGGGCGATTCACCCTGGCGGTCGCCGCCGACAGCGGCTTCTTCGGCGAGCGCCGGAACGCGATCGTCGCCGACGACGAGGACTGGGCGACCGTCTTCGAGAGCGCGTGGTTCGACGGCAAGGAGCGCGACGAGCACCTGGTCGTCGTCGCGCCCGCGATCGAGCTGGCGGGCGTCGTGGAGAACCCGGTCGGTGAGAATCCGACGCGCGGAAGCGTGTCGATCGACGGGATGTGGGACGTCGGGTCGCGCTTCCCGCTGCCGCTCGACGGCAACCGCGCGGTGGAGCACCGCGCGTCGATCGAGGAGGGCGGCGCGTTCCGCTTCGAACGCGCGCCTTCGTTGCCGGGCGAGACGAGCCTCTCGCTGGTCGCGAGTCCCGCCGGCTTCGAGCGCGGCAGCATCGACTTGCCGACGGAGTCGCGGACGGACCTCGTCATC
This sequence comes from bacterium, assembly GCA_030426745.1. Classification (GTDB taxonomy): domain Bacteria; phylum Planctomycetota; class UBA1135; order UBA1135; genus JACKHV01. The sequence continues at coordinate 3,025 of JAUHYB010000228.1, read as the reverse complement.
GAGGTGACTCCGGAGGCCGTCGAGGTGGTCGAGGCTCCGGAGGAGGACGGCGAGCGCTACGTGAGCGGCGTGGTGCTGCTGCCGGGCGGGCAACCGGCGCGGGGCGCGAGGGTGAGCTGGCACTACTCCAGCGCGCTCGTCGAACACGACGGTTCCTTCCGCATCCTCGCGGACGGCAACGCGGGGCGCGGGTTGCCGCTCGTCGCGGCGCGGGACGGCTACGGCCCCGCGATCCTGGCCGACGTCGACGACCACGTCGAGCGCAGCGCGCCCGCCAGCCCGCCGCCGGTCACCCTGCGCCTGGGCGAGGACCTGGCGATCGAGGGCGTCGTGCTCGGGGCGGACGGCGAACCCGCGCGCGGTTGGGAGGTCAGCCTGGACGACCCGACGGCCTTGCGCCACGGCGAGATCCCCGTGCCGCAGGCCGAACAGCTGGCGTCCGGCGAGCGCAGCGTGACGACGAAGCGCGACGGCGAGTTCCGGCTGCACGGCCTGATGGACCGCGAGTACCGCATCCGCGCGTACGACTCGAACACGCTGCTGCGGCTGATGAGCGATCCCGTCCCGGCGGGGACGACGAACCTCGTGCTGCGCGTCCCCGCCGACGCGTTCGTCGACGTCGTGCGCGGATCGGTCGTCGATCGCGACGGCTTGCCCGTCGAGGGCGTGAACGTCTCCGTCGGCTTGATCCTGGATCGATCGGAGAACGGGTGGTCCTCGACCTCGCGCAGCGACTCCACGACGACGGACGAGGCGGGTCGCTTCGAGCTGCGCGACGTGCCGAACCGCCACGTCGACCTCCAGGTCTCCAGCGACGACGTGATCCCCGTGCGCGCGTCGATCGACGACTGCGACGACCCGCGCGCGTGGACGATCGAAGTGGCGCGGCGTTGCCACGTGACGGTCGTCGCTCCGGACGACGTCGAGTCCGGTCTGCGCTACAGCCTGCAGGACGAGGCCGGCGAGGACTTGATGCTGACGCAGTTCCGCAGCGGAAGCTCGTCGTCCACGTCCGCGGTCGGCCTGGACCCGGGGAAGAACGGCGTGCGGTCCGTCAGCCAGGACGCGCGACGCGTCGTCGTGCGGAACAAGGACCGCGAAGTCGTGCTCGAGCAGGAGGTCTGGCTCGATACGACGGTGGTCAACGAGGTCGTCCTGGACTTCCCGTAGCGCGGGGGCGCGCTACCACTGGTAACGCAGGCCCAGCGCGTAGATGTCACCGTCGTCGTCGAGCTGCGCGCGGAAGCGGATCGACGCCGCGCGCGTGACGTACGCGCGCGCGCCCAGCACCAGGTTCGTGTCGCTCTCGAACAGGTCGGTGTAGTTGAAGGCGGCGTCGAACTCCAGGCGGTCGATCGGCATGGTGCGCAGGCCGGCCTCCAGCCCGAAGCCCGTCTCCGACCGGTCGACCCCGCCGCCCTTGCGGTCGCCGTACAGGAACAGCGCTTCGCTGTAGACGTCGACGCGCTCGTGCACCGGGAAGTGCGATCCGATGCCGAACGCGAAGCCGCTCGTGTCGATGTCGGCCAGCGTGAGGTCGATCGTGTCGTAGCTGTAGACGCCGATCAGGTTCATGTACGGCGCGAGGTCGTACGACGCGCGCACGGCGATCCCGCTGCCCGTCTCGTCGATCAGGTCGTATTCCCGCGCGACGTAGGACACGTCGATGTAGTCGTAGGAGAATGCCGAGCGCAGCACGTCGGGGTCGGTGTCGTGCGCGAGCGCGGCGGCGGCGAACGGGAGGGCGAGGGTGGTGATCATGTCGTGCTCGGGGTCCGTGTGTCCGGGGTCCGGCGGTGCGGGTCGCCGCCGGGTCGGCTTCCGGCGCCCCGCGGGGACGGGTGTCAGGAATCCCGCGAAATCTCGGGGAGCGCGGCGGATCGGCCGGGGAGCCCCCGCGCATCGGATAGGATCGCCGGCACGCGAGACCGGGCGAGTCCGGCGGGAGCCGGGAGAGGGGAGGCGGATGCCGGATCGAGTCGAGGAGAGCGCTGAGGGGGGCCGCGCCGGGCGCGCGGGCGCCCCGCGCAACGTGATCGTGTTCCTGATCGACGACGCGGGGCGCGAGTACCTGCGCTGCTACGACCGCACGACCTACCACCCGCCGGCCCCCGCGCCGCGCGTCGACGTGCTGAGCGCGACCTGGGCGAACCAGTGGGGCGAGCGTACGCAGGACCGATCGCGCTTCGACTACCCGCCGACGCCGTGGATCGACGCGCTGGCGCGCCGCGGCCTCTTGCTGGAGCGCATGAACGTCGCCGCGATGTGCAGCCCGACGCGCTGCTCGCTGTTGACGGGGCGGAACAACCAGCGACACACGATCGGCAACGCGATCACCGGCGTCGACGTGCCGGCGTACGGTTACGTCGGCGAGACGATCTACCAGCGCATGGACCGGCTGGGCGCGCCGCACCGCCGCGAGCACGTCGGCAAGTGGCACGCGTCGAACAGCTTCCGGCACCGCATCGGCGGGCGGCCGCTGGGGCGCCGCAACAGCCAGGCGTCGTTCGGCACGCCGGTGAAGTCCGGCGGCGCGCACCACTACAGCGGGTCGGTGTTCAACTTCGGCCCGGACGTGCCGGGCTACGAGTTCCCCGAGGGCGGCCAGCACCACACGCGGTACGTGCGCGGCGAACACGACGGCCTGACGGGCGCGTTCGAGATGGAGCAGCGCACCAGCCACTCGCTGTGGGACGAGACGCAGGACGCGATCGCCGCCATCCAGCGCGCGCGGGCCGCGGGGGCGCCGATCTTCCTGAACGTGTGGTTCCACGCGGTGCACTCGCCGCTGTCGTGGAAGGCGATGGGCGGCGCGATGCTGTCGCGGCTGGGCCTGCACCGCTACGGCGCCGACGACCCGGGCGACGAGTCGTTGCGCGTGCGCGCGTTCCTGCAGTCGGTGGACACGTGTTGTCGCCTGATCGACGAGGCGCTGACGGACGACGAGCGCGCGGACACGATGTTCGTGTTCCTGTCCGACAACGGATCGACGACGAACATGCTGGACTCCGGCAGCAGCCCGTCG
>JAUHYB010000227.1 GCA_030426745.1 bacterium | reverse complement strand
GCGCTCGCGCCCTTCCTCACGACCGTGCTCCGCGCGCTGACCCCCGCCGAGCGCGACCACCCCGGCGACTGGCCCCGCCAGGAGACCGTCGCGTGGTGCAAGACCCGCGCGGCCGAGGCGCTGGCCGAACGCGCCGGCGTCCCGAACCCCTTCCGCCCCGACGCGTCCTTCGCCGACCAGGAGGCCGCGACGCGCGCCCTGGAACGCGCGCTCGGGCTCCGCGCGGAGTGACCGCGCAGGTGTCGAGATGAAGCGACGCTCATCTCGCCGCGCCGCGCCGGAACCCGCGCCTTGACGCGTGGATCCGGCTCGCCGGATCGGTACAACAGGATCCGTGGGCGGCGCGCGTCGCCGCCCGCTCACGGACCATGGCGGACATCACCCTGACCCTCGTCGAACTCGGCGTCTCCGCGACCGCGGCGGTGGCGTCGTCGGCGGTGATCGGGTGGTGGTGGCGCGGGCGCTCGCTGTCTACGCAGCGCGCGGTGCTCGACGAGCTGTGGACGCGCAAGCTGCGCAGCATGGAGGTCGCGCTCGAGGAGGCCGACGCGCAACGCACCCGCGAGGGCACGCAGCTGCGCGAGGTCGGCGCCGAGCTGGAGTCGGTGCGCGACGCGCTCGCTTCCGCGAAGCAGGCCTACGCCGACGCGACGGCGGAGATCGCCGAGCTGAAGGAGTCGCTCGAGCGCGCGCGGATGGACGTCCAGGCCTTCGACCAGGCCGGCGCCGAGATGGCGGAGCGCAGGAAGCGCGCGCTCCAGGAGCTGGAGGCGGAGCGCGAGCGCAGCGCGGCCCTCGCGGCCAAGGTGAAGCGGCTGGCTCCCCTGCCGGCGAAGCTGGCCGAGCGCGAGGAGGAGCTGGCGCGGCTGCACCGCAAGCACGCGGCCGAGCTGGACGCGCGCGACGCCGAGGTGCGCCGCATGACCGACTGGGCGTCGGAGCTGTCGTCGCTGCCCGACGCGCTGAAGAGCCGCGAGGTCGACGTGCGCGAGCTGCGCGACAAGCTGCGCGCGGAGGTCGCCAAGGGCGAGGAGCGCGCGGCGGAGGCCCACGAACAGCTCAGCGTCGTCGGCGCCGAGAAGGAGCAGCTCGCGGCGGCGGTGCAGGACCTGCGCGAGGCGCTCGCGAAGCGCGAGGGCGAGCACGAGTTGCTGCGCGCCGAGCTGGAGCAGGCCGAGGCGCGCGCCCTCGAACACGCGGCGCGGGTCGAGCAGCTCGAGGCGAGCGCGGCCGAGGTCGACGCGCGCGTCGAGCGCGAGCGCCAGCAGCTCGAGGACCTGGCCGCGACCGCGCGCGACGAGGCCGCGCAGGAACGCGAGCGGCTCGCGCGCCGCCTGGCGGAGCGCGAGGACGACCTGGCCGACGCGCGGCGTGCGCTGGCGTCGGAGCGCGCCGACTTCGAGGCGACGCGCGTCGAGCTGAAGAGCCTGCGCCGCCGCGTCGAGGAGCTGAACCGCGAGGACGCGCGCGGCGCGTCGAAGGCGAAGTCGAAGGCGAAGTCGAACTCGAAGTCGAGTTCGACGTCGAAGGCCGCCGCGAAGCCGGATGAGCCCGAGCCGGTCGAGTCCGCTACCGACGCCACGAGCGGCGCTGCGACCGAAGCAGCCGGCGACGCGAAGGACGACGCCGAGGACGCGGCGACGAAGGACACCGACGCGGCCGCTCCCGCGACGGAGGGCGCCGCTCCGAAGCGCGCGCGCGCGAAGCGCGGCCGCAAGGGCGCGAAGCAGGACGAGCCCCTGTTCGCGGAGGCCGGCAGCGAGCCCGACGCCGCCGTCGCGCCCGACGCGAACGGCTCCGTGGACGCCGGCGACGCCGCCGGGGCGAACGGCGCGGTCGCCGTCGAAGCGGACGCGCCCGACGCGACGCCCGCCGAACGCGTCGCCGAGACCGCGGACGTCGTCGACGCCGCGCGCGATGACGGGGCGGCGGCGAACGACCGAGCCGAGGACGCGGGCGAGGACCCCGCCGCGCCCGATACGGAAGACACCGCCGAGGACGTCGCCGCCCGCGACGGCGAGCGCGAGGTCGTCCTGAAGCCCCACCGCGCCGCGCCGCCCTCGATGCCGGCCTTCCCGGGGACGGACGCCGAGGCGTCCGCCGCAACGCAGCCCGCGAAGGGCGCGGGTTCGAAGCGCAAGGCGTCGAGCCGCTCCGGCGCGAAGGCGGGCGCGCGCAAGACGAGCACCGCCGCGCAGCCGGACGCCGAGGACGCGTCGAGCGAGGAGTCCCCGTCGAAGACGATCGGGAAGTCCACCGCCGGGACATCCGCGAAGTCCACAGCGAAGTCCACCGCGAAGACGACGGCGAAGACCGGCGCGAAGAACGCAGCGGGTTCGCGCAAGGCACCGGCCGCGAAGGCCGCGAAGGCCGCGGCGACGAGCTCATCGACGGCCAAGGCGCCCTCCACCCGCGCCGCGTCGGCCGAGCCCGACGACTTCACGCGCATCAAGGGCATCGGCCCGCGCACCGCGGAGAAGCTCGTCGCCGCGAAGGTGAGGACCTTCGCCCAGCTCGCCGACCTCGGCGGCGACGCGCTCGAGACGGTCGCCGAGGCGATCGGCTCCTCCGCCGCGACGATGCGCAGCTCCGGCTGGCTGCGCAGCGCCCGCCGCCTCGCGAAGGCCGCGGAGAAGCGCACGGCCAAGGGCGCCGCGAAGGGCCGGGCCTAGCGCCCCACGCGGTCGACCGGAATACGGTGCCAGGCACCTTCCTCCGGAATACGGACGCGAGGAAGGTGCCTGGCACCGTATTCCGGTCGAGGCACGCTCTGCGTCAGTCCGACGCAGGGCCGTCCTTCGACCCGGCGGCGGGCCTCGACGCTTCCGGAGGTCGTCTCGCCGCCACGTACCTCGGCATCCCCGGGTAGGTCTCGACCGCGAGGATGTCCTCATGGATGTCCTTCACGGCTTCCGCGAGCGCCGCGTCGCCGGTCGCGCGCGCTCGCTGTTCCATGCGGTCGAAGAGCCTTTCGAAGTACAGGTCCTCGACGCGCCACATGGATCGGCGGCCCCCCTGGTCGAACGCGAACTCCAGCGCGTCGTCGTGACAGTCCTCGAACAGCGGCCGGAGTTGCGCCTCGGTAGCGTCCGGCCCGGTCCACGACCGCACGACCTGCCAGCCGCGGTCGCGGTCGCGCGCCGAGTCGACGTACCCCCCCCAGGCATTCCAGACGAAGGCGGCGCCGAAGAGGATCAGCAACGCGCGGTGCCGCCGGAACCACGACATCTCACGCTGCTCCTTCAGGTAGCGTTCGAGCCGGTTCATCCGCGAATGCGCCGTTCGCCCCGTTCGCGCGAAGGGCCGCCCGTGGCGCCGTTCGGCCGATCCCCCCCGCGCATCAGTGCCAGATCACGCGCAGCCCGGAGGAGAAGGTCGATCCCTGACCGCACGGCGAGTTCGGTTGCGGGTCGCGGAACCACAGCTGGTAGAAGCGCACGCTGCCGGGGGTGGAGACGTTGCCCTGCGCCGCTTCGTCGCCGACGCTCGACCACGTCCCTGAACCATCGATCGCCCCGATCTGCATGCGCTCGGTGGAGCCGCCGACGCACAGCACGCCGTCCTTGAACGGCAGCGCGGTCACGGCCGTGCCTTGCAGCAAGATCGCCGGCTGGCCGGGGACGCCGCCCGTGCAGGTGAAGGCGAAGTTCGCGTTGTCGAAGCCGGGCGGGCCCACGGCGCTCAACGCCGCGCCTTGCGCCGACGCGCTGTTCGCGCAACCGTGCCCGAGCGCACCGGTGTTGCCGCAGGGACACGGCACGGGGCCGGCACCGATGCCCGTGACGCCGTCTCCGGCGCAGACCGTCTGCACCAGGTCGCTCCTGTCGACGGTCAGGCGATACGACACGCAGTCCCCGCCGTAGTACATCTCGCAACTCAGCACGAGGTCGACCGACTGACTCGTCGTGTTCAGCCAGTGGAACAGGGCTCCGGTGTCGTTGATCGACGAGTCGATCAGGGTCCCTCCGGCGGAGTCGTCGAAGAGGAGCACCGTGACGTAGAGCCCCCACGCGTCCAGCAACACGTCCACCGACTCGCCCGCCGGCACCGTGATCCGGTAGTAGTCCGGCGTGAACCAGTTCATGAACAGCTGGTGGAACCCCGGAGCGATCGCGGCGGCCGACGCGTAGTCCTGGTTCGGCGCGTAGGCGTCCTCCCTGGCGGGATCCACGCAGTTCGTCGGGTGGTCGAAGTCCACCTCGACCCAGTAGTTCTTGCAGACTGCGGGAAACCCGTAGTGCTCCACCGTCAAGTAGAGGTCCACCGCGACGGCCGAGTTGTTGTACGCGTGGCGGATCCAGATCGCTTCGCTCCAGGGCCCCCACGCCTCGTGCGGCACCGAGCAGGCGGCATCCGACCAGAGGCTCACCTTCGTGTTCGGCGTGTTCACCTCGAAGTCGACCCTGCCGAAGGCCGGGACCGTCACGCGATAGTGATCCGTCTCGTTCGCGACGAGCGTCGCGGCGTGCACCCCGTCGGACAGGAACGCCGCGGTGGCGCACGTGTCGTTCGGCTCGAAGGCGTCCGGCGCGGGGCACTGGGCCGCGGCGAGCGTGCCGAACGAGGACAGGGCCGCGAGGACGAGGAGCGCGCGAGAGGCGCGAGCGAGCAGGAAGGGTCGCATCGGATCGGTGTCCCGGGTTCGATGACCGAGGTCCCCGGCGGGTCGCGTCCCGCCGGACGGGGAGGAAGTCCCCACGCCCATCGGACACCAGCGGGGCGAACGTCGCAACACGGCATCCGCGAGAGGCGTCCTCCCGCCCCGAACGGAGAGTCGGGAATCCGAGGGGTCACCCACCCCGCGCGCCTCGACCGGAATACTGTGCCAGGCGATTTCCTCGACGGTGATCCGGTCGAGCGGCTGCACTATCGACTCGGGCCGATCCGAAGGCGGTAGTCCTTGTCACACGGCTTGGCCATCAAGACCTTGACTCCAGCTTCTTGCGCAGCACGCCGGACTTCCTGAGCGTCGGCATCTGTGATCCGCGACCCTAGCGTCACGCTGGCGATTGCGCGGCGGTGCAGTCCGTAGAGTTCTCTGTCCCAGTTGGCACCACCTGGCAACTGCTGTCGATGAACCGGCGAGAAGAGCCTCCACTCTTTCTCGTAACTCCATGAGACGTGCTTTGTTCCGATCAGCCGGCGAACGACCTCCCCTTCCGGGAGATCCACCTCAAAGACATCAAGGGCAGGGCGAGCCTTCCTATAGCGAACACGCAGTAGCTCCCATGCCGAGGAACTCTGTAGAAGCCAGTTCGAGCGGTACGCGATGCTCACACCCGTGTTGCCGGAGGAGTAGTGCCCCCACATCAGGACGTTGTCTGGCAGCGGCGTCAGACAAGCGAGCCCGAACACCTCAAGCCCTCCATAGAGTTGTCGCGAAAATCGGCGTGTGTCGTCTTCCTTTGCAGATCGGCTCTGTGCGCGGTAGCAGTCAACGTACTTGTCGACTTGCAGTTCCAGAGCTGCCCCCTCGAAACCCCCAGCCTTGAGCCAATACCGGAACGCTCTTCGCTGAACC
>JAUHYB010000226.1 GCA_030426745.1 bacterium | reverse complement strand
GCCGCGCCGGAGGAGTCCGCCGCCGCGCAGCCCGCGCCGGAGCGCCCGCCCGCCGCGGTCGACGCGCTGGACGAGATGGCCGCCGGCACGTGGGACGCGGACGCGTTCCCGGAGGTCGCGTGGACCGACGTGGACGCGCTGCTCGACCGCGCCGACCGCACGCGCGGGCTGGCGCGCTGGCCGATCAACCCGCTGTCGTCGCAGATGCAGCAGCGCTGCAACGAGGGCGTCATGGCGCTGTGGATGGTCGAGGGCCTGCGCCGCGACGAACCGCTGGGCTTCCCCTCGCTGAACCCGTTGCTGCTGGGCGGCGAGGACGTCGGCGACTGGCACGCGGAGTCCGAGCGCAACCAACCGCGCGCGGCCGAGCTCTACCGCCGCTGGTGGCGGCGCGTCGCCGCGCTGCCCGCCGACGAGCGCCGCGCGGTCGACCCGCTCGCGGGCAGCGTCATCGGCTGGCACTAGGCGCGGCGCCGCGTCACGGCCCCAGGCGCTCCGCCTCCTCGCGGTCGGCGCGTGCGGCCGCGTCGTCGCCCAGGATGTCGTGGACCTGCGCGCGGTTGCCGTACGCCCAGGGGTGATCGGGCCGGCGCTCGATGACGGCGTCGTACAGCTCGAGCGCGCGCTGGTAGTCGCCGTCGAGGGACGCCTCCACCGCCTCGTCCGACAGCCACAGGACCGACCACGGCGCCCAGACCAGCGAGACGGCGGGCGCGCTCAACAGGACGACGCACGCCGCCGCGGTCAGCGGCACGCGGATGCGGCGCACGAAGCACGCCGCGGCCGCCGCGCCGAACAGGAAGCCGCCGAAGTGCGCGCCGTTGGCGACGGGCAGGAGGCCGAGGTAGGTCAGCGGGATGCACGCGAAGAGCCAGATCAGGAGCAGCCGCACGACGCGATCGTCCGCCGCCAGGCGGAAGCGCTCGTAGCGCGGCCGCGCGATCCAGACGAAGCCGAAGATGCCGTACAGGACGCCCGACGCGCCCACGCCGGTCGAGTCGGACAGCGCGAACTCGGCGGTCGTCGAGGCGAAGGCCGCCCCGAGCACGAGGAGCGCGAACCGCCAGGTCCCGATCGCGCGCTCGCACGCGCTGCCGAGGTACCACAACCAGTACGCGTTGAACGCGAGGTGCAGGAGCTGGTAGTGCACCACCACCGGCGCGAAGAGCCCCTCCCACGCGCCGCCGCGCAGCTCGCGCGCGTCGCGCACGCCGAAGGTCGCCAGGTTCTCGTGCGTGGGGCCGCCCGCCGCCTGCTGCAGCGCCAGGAAGATGCCGAGGCTCGCCGCGATCAGCGTCGCCGTCAGCCAGGGCTGCCCGTCGCGGTCCGGCAGCTCGCCGCTCCGCGCGTCGTTCGTCGTGGTCTCGTCGATCATCGAAGCGTCGGAGTCTACGCGACCGGGCCCGCCGCGCGGCGCTACGACTCGTCCAGCGCGACGAGCAGCGCGTGCAGGTGCTTCTCGAGCGCGCGGCGCGCGGCGTCCGACACGCCCGAGACCGCGTCGTTCGCCTCCGCCATGCGCGCGTCCAGTGCGCGATCGACGCGCTCGCGCCCCTCGGCGGTCAGCGACACGAGCACGCCGCGTCGGTCGTTCGGGTCGGCGCTGCGCTCGACCAGGCCCGCGGACTCCAGCCGGTCCAGGCGGTTCGTCATCGCCCCCGTCGTCAGCATCGTCGCGCGCGACAGCTCCGTCGGCGTCAGGCGGTAGGGCGCGCCCTGGCGGCGCAACGTCGCCAGCACGTCGAACCCCCACTGCGACAGGTCGTGGGGCGCGAGCGCGTCGGCGACGCGGCGCTCCAGCAGCTTGGCCAGCACCAGGACGCGGCCGGCGACGGCGAAGCCGGCGGTGTCGAGGTCGGGGCGCTCGCGCTCCCACTGCGCGAGGATCAGGTCGATCGGGTCGGTTCCGGGCATGGCGGGAGCATCGCCCCGATTTTGTTCGATGTCCAGTCACTTGACGTCGAGCTTTCCGTGAAGTATCTCCATATCAAGCTACTTGACGCGGAGCGACCCGACCGGCCGCCGCCCCCGGCGCCCCGGCGCGCGCTCCGCCGCCCCGAATCGGCCCTCGCGGCCCCTGGAACGGAGATTCCGATGCGACTCGCCACGACCCTGCTGCTGTCCCCCGCCCTCCTCGCCCTGCCGCTCCTCGCCCCCGAGCCGGGCCCGGACGCCCCCTCGCCCGCCGCCCCGGCGGCCGGGACCGCCCCCGACGACCTGCCGCGCGTCGGCGTCAGCCCCTGGGGCCCCGACGACGAGCTCGGCGCGCTGAACCGCATGACCGACGCCTCGCGCGCCGCCGTGCTGACGCGCATCGCCGGCGGCCGCGTCTACGACCTGGGCGTCGAGTACTTCGTCGGCATGCCCAGCTGGCACCTGCTCGGCGACCCGCGCTACCAGTTCTGGATGACGCACACGCCGCACGGGACCGTCGTCGACGACCCCGCGGGTGTCGGGCATCACCAGAACGAGCTCGTCTCCTACACCGGCGACGCCGTGTCCTTCTACACGCACATGGGCACGCACATCGACGCGCTGAACCACTTCGGGCTGGGCGGCGAGATCTACAACGGCTTCAGCGCGCACGAGCACCTCGGCGACCGCGGGTGGCGCAAGACCGGCGCGGAGACGATCCCGCCGATCATCGCGCGCGGCGTGCTGATCGACGTGGCGGGCGCGAAGGACGTCGCGACGCTGCCGGACTCCTACGGCATCACGGTGGCGGACCTGGAAGCGGCGCTCGCGCGACAGGAGATCGCGCTGCAGCCGGGCGACGTCGCGCTGATCCGCGGCGGGCGCATGAACGCGTGGCCCGACGACGAGGGGTACGTGATGAACCAGCCGGGCCTCACGCTGGAGGCGGCGAAGTGGCTGGCCGAGCAGCACGAGGTGCTCGCGATCGGCGGCGACAACCTGAGCCTGGAGCACTTCCCCGTGCAGGAGGGGTCCGAGACGTGGGTGCCGGTGCACACCTACCTGCTGGCGCAGGCCGGCGTGCCGATCATCGAGGTCGTCGACCTCGAGGAGCTGTCGCGCGACGGCGTGTACGAGTTCGCCTTCATCGCGGCCTCGCTGAAGTTCCGCGGCGCGTCCGCCGCGCCGTTCCGCCCGATCGCGCTGCCGCTGCGCTGATGCGCCGCGAGACGGAGGTCGCGATGAACGAACCCCGCAAGGCCCACGCCGCGATGGTCGTGTCGACGCTGCTGGTCGCCACGTCCTTCCCCGCGGTCTCGATGGTCGCCGGCGCGCTGCACAGCGCGGTGCTGACGACGCTGCGCTTCGCGCTGGCGGCCCTCCTGTTCCTGCCGTGGATCGCGGCGCGACACCCCGGCGGCCTGCGCCCGGACCGCCGCGCGCTCGCTCGCTACGCCGCCTTGAGCGCGCCGCTGGTCGGCTTCTTCGTCGCGATGTTCGAAGCCCTGCGCACGACGACGCCGCTGAACACGGCCGCGATCTTCACGCTGGTACCGCTGTTCGCCGCGGGCTTCGCCTTCTTGCTGCTGGGCGAGCGCCCCGACGCGCGGCGCGGCGCGGCCCTCGCGCTGGGCACCGCCGGCGCGCTGTGGGTCGTGCTGCGCGGCGCGCCGTCGCGCCTGTTCGCGTTCGAGTTCGCGGTCGGCGACGCGTGGTTCCTGGCGGGCACGGCCTCGCTGGGGCTGTACGCGGTGCTGGTCAAGCGCCTGCACCGCGGCGAGCCGCAAGCGGTGATGACGTTCTGGACGCTCGTCACCGGCGCCGCGTGGCTGCTCGCGTTCGCGGGACACCGCGTCGCCGACGTCGACTGGGCGCAGGTGCCGCCGCGCGTGTTCGCGGTCACGGCCTACCTCGCCGCCTTCACGACCCTGGCCACCTTCTTCCTGACGCAGTACGCGGCCACCGTCGTCGGGCCGACCCGGACGATGGCGTACACGTACTGGAACCCCGCGCTGGTCGCCGCGCTCGCGTGGGCGACCAGCGGCGCGCGCGTGGACGCAGCCGTGTGGCCCGGCGTCGCGCTGACCGCGCTGGCGACGCTCGCGATGCGCGACGCGTCGCCGCGCCCCCTCCCGAACGCCGCGCGCGGAGCGTCCGCGCGCGCCTGATCCCGACGCGGCCCGCTCGCCGCACTCCACGACAACGACCCAGAAGGACCGACGACATGATCCTCTCCGACGAGTTCCGCTCCCCCGCAGCCCTGCCCCGCTCGACCGACGTGCTGGACGCGATCCGCGCGCGCCGATCCGTGAAGCAGTACGACCCGGACCACCACCTGTCCGCGAGCGAGCTGCGCGCGCTGCTGGCCGCCGCCGCGCTCGCGCCGACCGCCTTCAACCTGCACAACAAGCACTTCGTCGCCGTGACCGACCCGGCGGTCAAGCGACGCCTGCAGGAGGCGGCGAACGGCCAGCCGCAGGTGCGCGACGCGTCCGTCACCGTCGTCATCACCGGCGACCTCTCCGCGCACCTCCACCCCGACCGCTACCTGCGCGACGCCGCGCCGGAGGTGCGCGAGCAGCTCGAGGCCGTCGCGCCGAGCGTGTACGAGGGCCGCCCCGAGCTGCTGCGCGACGAGGCGTTGCGGTCGGTCGGCCTGGCCGCGATGAACCTGATGCTGGCCGCGAACGCGCTGGGGTACGACAGCTGCCCGATGTCCGGCTTCGACCCGGACGCGGTGTCGCGCGTGCTCGAGCTGGACGAGGACCACCCGCCGATGATGCTGGTCGCGGTCGGGCGCGGCGTGCAGGCGCCGTTCCCGCGCCTCGGGCTGCTGCGGCTGGACGAGGTCGCGTCGATCGACCGCTTCGGCGCGCACGCGCTGGACGGCGAGGTGCTGGACGCGCTGGAGGCCGCGCGCTGATCGCGCGGGGGACGTGACGTGATCGCGCGCATCGTGTTCCTCGCGCTGCTGCCGGCGGCGTGCACGTCGCCGCCGCCCGCGTCCGCGTGGCGCGTCGAGGCCTTCCGCGAGTCGACCGAGCTGGACCGCGTCGACGTGGAGACGGAAGGCGGCGCGCGCACCTCGCTGCGGAACCAGAAGCGGCGGCGGACCGGCGCGCGCGCGGCGCTGGGCGACGACGAGGTCGCGGTCGAGGCCGAGCTGTTCCACGAGGACTTCGTCGGCGACCGCGACGGGCACGGCGCGTCGCTCGCGGTTGCCGGAGCGCCGCGCGTGCACCGCTTCGGCGACGACTCGCACCTGGTGCTGCCGTATCGCTTGCGCGCGCTCGTCGCGGACGGCGGCGAGCTGCGCGTCGGCGGTCGCGCGGGCTCCTACACCTACGCGGAGGCGACGATCGAGCTCGGCGTCGGCTGGCGCGCCGGCGCGTTCCAGCCGTCCGCGGGCCTGGCGCTCGACGCGTTGCGCGGCGACGTCCGTGAACACGACAGCGCGGGGCCGCGGCGCGAACTCCGCGCCGACTGCGTGGCGGGCTACGTCGACCTGGCGTTCCGACCGATCGGTTCGGGCTTCACCGCCGGCGTGCGCGCGCTCCTCGGCGAGGAGCAGGGCGCGCGCTGGTCGCTCGGCTGGCGCTTCTGAGCCGCCGCGCGCCGCGCCCGCGCGAGAAGCGCGCGCGGCCGACCC
>JAUHYB010000225.1 GCA_030426745.1 bacterium | reverse complement strand
CGAAGCGCCCGGCGTCGTGCTGCGTCGCGGCCAGGAGTTCCTGGAGACCGCGCATCCCTTCCACGACGGCGTCCTGTGCATCGGCGCCTCTCCGACGACGGTCGCGCGCTTCGTGACCGGCCCGGGAGGTTCGTGGCAGAGCACGTCACCGATCGCAGGCTCGCTCGGCGCCGCGCCCGGCCGGCTCGACCGCTTCCAGGTCTGGTACCGCGACCGCGGCGGGCCGTGCGGGACGGGATCGAACACGACGAACTCGATCCGCGTGCTCTGGGAGTAGGGCGGATCGCTTGGGTCCGGCACGGTCGGGCTCGCGCGTGACCGCGGTCGAGAGCGACGCAATCGGCGCGCTGTCCTTCGGATGGCGCGCCCTTTGCATTGCGTCGCTCTCGAGCGCGGAGAGGAGCCGCAGCGGCCTCTCACCTCGCTTTCGCCCGCCCGCGGTCGAGCGCGCGCGCGCCTCCGCACCCCGCGGGCGAGCGTGCGCGCTCGTCGCCGCTCCCGCATGAACGTCTGCTCCTCTTCGACTCGCATGTGTCACCCGATCGCGCTCGCACTCCTCACGCTCACCGCCACCGTCGCTGGTTCCAACGTCTCCACGGCGCAGTCCTGCTGGAACGCGGACGCACTCGAGCCGAACGACGTCACGCCGGCACCGATCCAGGAGGGGAGCCTGATCGGGCTGCGCTTCCACTCCGGAGCTCCCGGGATCCCCGCGGACCATGTCGATCGATTCGTCGTCACGCTGCCGCCCCGGGCGCGCGTCACGCTGGCGCTCGACTCTTCGCTCGTCGTCCACTCGCCGCGGCGGACGGAATTCACCGGGCGCTTCCTGGTAGGCGGAGAGGTCCGGCAGGAGTTCTTCCAGGGATTGTTGCCGCCCGATCCGAGCGTGCACGGCGGACAGCACGCGTTGCCGCCGATCTTCGAGAACCCGACGAATGCGTCGATCGACGTCGAGATCGAGCTGCGACCCGGCGATGCGTTCGCCGGCGGTTGCATGGAATACGACCTGCACGTGTCGCTGGACCGACGGCCGTGCGACGTGCTGATCGATGACGCACTGGAGGGCCCGGACGACGCGCTCAGCGCCCGCGACCTGAATGCCGGTTCGCACTCGGGCCTCGTGGTCTTCGGCCCCGGTCGTCGCGCGGGCGAGGACGCGGACTACTTTCGCCTTCCGACCGTGGCACCGGGCGAAGTGGTGCGGCTCCAGGTGTCGCCCGAGGATCCGTTCAACGACGCGTTGCTCATCGGGCTCGGCGACGACCCGAACGGGCTCGCGCCTTCGTGGTACCAGCCGGCCACGATCCACAGCGAGAATCCGTGGATCGTCGCGCGCAACGATTCGGGTTCGAGCCGCGACTACTACGTGTACATCGCGTCGGCGACCGCTTGGGATTTCGTCGAGTACGACGTGGAGTTGCAGCGCTTCCCCGACGCCTGCGGCGCCTTGCAGCCCGACGCGTTCGAGCCCAACCGCCCGTGCGACCTCGTCGCGCCGATCGCGTTCGGTGTGCACGGCGGGTTGACGCTGGACGCGGAGGGCGACCTGTACGAGTTCACCGTCCCGCCGGACCACCTGGTCGACGTCGAGGTGAACGCCCACTCGCCGGCTTCGGAGGTTCGCTGGTCCGTGGTCGCGGCTCCCGGCTGTCCGAGTCCGTGGGACGGCAGCGCGGTTCCGCTGTCCGCGGGGATGCAAACCGTGCGCCTCCGCATCTGGGACGTCCGCGGCGTCTGTGGCGCGTACGACCTGTCGCTCACGGCAACGCCGCTGCCGTGCACCGCCGCGGCGGGGGACGGGCCGCTCGAACCGAACGACGACTGCGCGACGGCCGCACCGGTCGCGCTCGAAGCTCCGTGGCCGGCGACGCCCGACGTGCTCGAGTTCCGTCAGGTCTCGTCGGTGTCGAACATCGACGTGGACTGCTTTCGGATCGCGATTCCACCCGGCGATCGGTGGTACGTCGCGCGAGCGATGACGGACGAGTGGCCGCAGCGCATCGAACTCACCGCGGTCCTCGCGAACGACTGCGGTGGGGTGCCGATAGGAACGTCGGAGGACGGCAGCCTCGTGTTGCCGAACCGCGGCGACGCGGACGTCGAGTACGTGCTGCGCGTCGCGACGACGACGGGGGCGGTCGGCTGCGTGCCGTACTCGATCATCGTCGCGGAGGACCACGATCGCTGTCCGCTCCTCGCCGATCTCGCGGGGCAATACCCGGGATTCGTCGCTGGAACGAGCTGCAGCAACGCACCGGTCCTGAGTGCCGGGGTCATGCGCGACCACGTCTTCCTGCCAGGGCGCGCCGGCGTGTACGAGGTCGTCGTTCCCGCCGGCTCGACGCTCGACCTGTCGCACCGGCCGCTCGTGACCGGCGGCATGCTCGACGTCCCCGTCTCCGTGAAGTTCCACGACGGCGCGGCGGATTGCTCCGTCGGCGGTGCGAGCTTGGGGTCGGCCGTGTTCCACCCCGACGACGCGACCCCTTCGCTCGCGTACACGAACAGCGGAGCGACGGACCGGTCGGTGCGCGTGGAGCTCGCGTTGGCGCCGACCGTCTTCGACTGTCGCACCGCGAGTTTCGTCGTCGAGCTCGACGCTGCGCTCGCGTTCGTGACGGACTGTCTTCCGTCGCCGCACTCGATCCTCGACTGCCCGTGCGACAACGATCCCCTGAGCGGCGGCGGCAGCGGTTGCGCGAACGCGACGGGACGAGGCGGTCGGTTGTCGGCGGTCGGCTCCGCGATCGTGGCGCTGGACGACCTCCTCCCCTCGGTGTCGGACCTTCCGCCGCGCGTCCCCGCGGTGCTCCTCCGCGAGGTCGGATTCCAGTCATCGTTCTCGAACGCGTTCTTCGACGGACTCCTCTGCGTCGGGCCGGAGGCGGAGACCCTCACGCCCTTCGCCGCAGGGGGCAACGGCGGGTGGCAATCGTCGACGCCGCTCGCGAACGCGATCGGCGCTGCACCCGGCCGAACCGACCACTTCCAGGTCTGGTACCGCGACCGCGGCGGCCCGTGCGGGACGGGATCGAACACGACGAACTCGATCCGCGTGCTCTGGGAGTAGGGGCGTCGGCCGGCGCGCGCCGGGTCACTCCGGCACGCGGACCCACCAGCCGCGCTCGCTCTCGAGCAGGCCGTGGTCGTCCTTCAGGACCCACGGGAGCTTCTCGCCGCGGAACTCGGTCGTGTCGCGGACGCGGACGACGACGCGGTAGCGGCCGGGGTCGAGGTCGCTGGCGCGCAGGCGGAAGGACGCCTCGCCGCGGCGGTCGGCGGCGAACTGCTTGTCGGGCTTCGCGTCGATCGGCGCGAGCGGGCCGCGGGATCGGCGGTCGGTCGCGTTCGCGGCGAGCGGGCGGGGGGAGCGCGGCAGCGTGCCCTCGCGCAGGACGTACCACGACACGTCCAGGTCGTGCGACTCGGGCTGCATGACCTTCACCGTGAAGTCGAGCGTGCCGCCGTCCAGCACGAGCTCGTCGCGACCGTCCTCGTCGTTGGTGTCGGGCGTCGTCGACTCGATCGGGTCGACCAGGGCGTAGATCGACAGGACGACCGCCTCGCGGCAGGGCTCACAGAAGGACTCGCCGTTCTGCATGACGCAGCCGGACGCCTTCGGCTTCCACGCCCCGCGCACCTGGCCGTTCGCGCCCTCGTACACGCCGATGCCGCGGGCCTTCGCATCGATCCAGTGCGCCCACGGCACCTTCGTCGGGTCGTCGGTGTCGGAGACGTTCGGCGCGCGGCGGCCGCCCTCGCGCTCGTGCGTCTTCCTCGAGTACTCGTCGCCGAGCGCGGCGAAGGCGTGACCCCACTCGTGCACCGCGATCTTCGCGCCCTGGCCGCCGATGCAGGCGATGCCGTCGCCGCCCGTGCCCAGCACGCCGACGCGCACCACCGCCATCACCAGGCCGTCGTGCTCGTCCGCGGGCAACTCGGCCAGCATCGCGCGGACCTTGTCGCGCTCGACGCCGACGTGCCCCTGGATCGTGCCGCGCACGTGGCCGCCCAGCGCGGTGCTCGTCGTGCGACCGAAGCCGGTGATGTTGTCGTCCTCGCTGACGAGGTTGCAGCGCACGAAGTTCAGGTAGCCGAAGTACTCGCCGAAGGCGTCGTTGCGCTCGAACTCGCGCGGCAGGTCGGCGGCGAACTTGTTCCAGCTCTTCTGCTTGTCGATGCGGTAGCCGTCGTTCATCAGCACGACGTCGACGCGGTTCGTGGACGGACCGTCGCCGACGATGCGCGTGTGACCGAGGTAGGCGTTCGGCTGCGAGCGCCGCGCGCCGGCGCGCCCGGCCTCGGTGTCCGGGTAGTCCTTCGCGAGGTCGCGGTAGATGCGCTGCGCCTCCTTGTACTTGCCCTGCTCGTACTTCTCCTGCGCGCGCGCGAGCTGCGCGTCGGCCTCCTCGGCGCCGCCCTGGAGGAGGAGCGGCGCGCCCCCGAGCGCGAGGGCGAACGCGATGACGGCGGTGTGCTGCATGGACACCAGTCTGCATGGCGCGCGCGCGGCGCCAACCGGGGGCGGGGGATTCGCGCCGCGCGCGCCCGCGGTCGCGGGAGGGCGGCGGCAGCGGCGGACCGGCCCCGGCACAAAATGCGACATCCCGGGGTTCGGACGCCGCCCGGTTCCGGCATGGGCGGGGAGCGCGTCCCTCCCGGCCGCCGACACGAGGCAAAATAGGAAATTGCTAAAGTCGGCCGCCCCGCTCGAGAGCCTGGGATAGCCTTCAGTGATCGACGCAAGTGCCTGGCAAGGCGCATCTTGCGATCGACGCGGACACCGCCGCGACCTCGCGATCACCGAAGGAACGCCCGTGAAACTCCACCGCACCGCCCGCGCTCTCGGCCTCCTGGCCGGCGCCTTCTCCTCGCCCCTCCTGGCCCAGGAGGCCCTCCTGACCGCCGAGGGCGACGCCGCCGGAGACCGCTTCGGCTACGCCCTCTCCGCCCTCGAGGACGTCGACGGCGACGGCCTGCAGGACTGGCTCGTCGGCGCGCCCTACTCCGACGCCGGCCGCGGCAACTCCGGCCAGGCGCGCGTGCACTCCGGCGCGGACGGCGCGCTGCTGTTCGCCCTCCCCGGCGAGTCCCCCGGCGACCTCTTCGGTTCCGCCGTCGCCTCCCTGGGCGACGTCGACGGCGACGGCCGCGGCGACTTCGCGGTCGGCGCGCACGCGAAGGACGCGATGGGGACGGACGCGGGCGCGGTCTTCGTCCACTCCGGCCTCGACGGTTCCGAGCTGTTCCGCGTCTACGGCCAGAACGCCGGCGACCAGTTCGGCTTCGCGCTGGCGTCGGCGGGCGACGTCGACGGCGACGGGCGCGACGACCTGCTCGTCGGCGTGCGCGGCGACGACGCCAAGGGGTCGAACGCCGGCGCGGTCGCGGTGCTCTCGGGCCTGAACGGCGCCGAACTGCTGCGCGTCCACGGCGCGAGCGCGCACGACCTGTTCGGCAGCGCGGTCGCCTCGCTCGGCGACCTCGACGGCGACGGTCGGCCCGAGTTCGCGGTCGGCGCGCGCTGGAACGACGCCGGCGGCGAGAACGCGGGCAGCGTGACGGTCTACAGCGGCGCGGACGGCTCCTACGTGCACACCTTGACGGGCCTCTTCCCCG
>JAUHYB010000224.1 GCA_030426745.1 bacterium | reverse complement strand
CTCGAAGAAGGCCGACTGCGGCTTCACGGCCGGGACGCGGCCGGCGATGCGCGCGATGACCTCGACCAGGAAGTTCGCGGTCGCCTCGGCGCGCGCGGAGCGCGAGGCGCTCGCGTCGCGGCACACGGCGAACTCGTCGGGCATCAGCGCGGGGTGCGGGTCCAGCCCGATCACGCACGCGTTGCCCGTGCGGCGGATGGCGGCGTCGAGGCGGTCGGCGTAGTTCATGCGGTGCGCTCTCGTTCGTCCTCGTCGTCTTCGTCGTCGTCCGTGTCGAACTGGGCGCCGAGCTCGCCCAGCGCGCCCTCGAGCTCCTCGACGCGCTCCTGCGGCGGGATCAGCACGCCGGCGGACACCGTGACGCGCAGCGCCTCGTCGACGGAGATCGGCAGCGGGATCAGCGAGTCGGCGTCGATGAACACGGTGTAGCCGGTCATCGGCATCGGCGAGGTCGGCACGAACATGCTGACCATGCGCTTGCCGCCGAGCGCCTCGTTGATCGTCTTCAGGCCTTCGCTGGTGACGAAGGCGATCGCGTAGATGTTCTCGTTCGGGTACGGCGCGGCGACGACCGTGTCGAACTCGAACTCGGTGTCGGACAGGAAGAACTCGACGAGCTGCTTCGTGTACGGATAGACCGAGCGCACGATCGGGATCTGCTGCACGCCGCGGTCGACCGACGCGATCACGCGGCGACCGACGAAGCCGGACGTCAGCGATCCGAGCACGAGCACGACCAGGATCGACAGCAGGATCCCGACGGCCGGCGGCACCATCGCGGAGGTGTCCTTGCGCAGCTGCCGCTCGTTGATGCCGAGCTCTTCCAGGTCGTAGAAGAACGAGTCGTTCATCAGCGCTTCGCGGTGCGCCTTGAGCGAGTTCTGGAAGCTGGGGTCGCTGATGCCCTCGCGGTTCGCCAGCGTGCTGAGTTCCGCGGGCAGGGAGTCGACGCTGAGGAACTCGTCGTCGAGCGGGTGGATGTTGCGCCGCTCGAGCAGCTTCCAGCCCAGGTAGTTGCGCTCGATCGACCAGTAGATCGTGCGGTTGATCGGCGTGGTGACGTAGTCCTGCGCGAAGCCCAACACCGTCATGAAGATGAACAGCGTCAGCACGATCGGCAGGATCGTGACGACGCCGCGCAGGAAGAACCCCTGCGGCCGTCGCTTCGCCTTCGCCTTCTTGCGGCGCTTCTTCGGGAGGACCATCGTCGTGCGAGCGCGAGCGCTCGGCGCAGGATCGTACCCGCTGACAGGGTCCAGGTCAGCGCGCGTCGCCGGCTTCGCGTCGCGTCGCGCGCGTTCGTCGCGCGGGCGGTCCGCGGAGGTCGCGGGTCCTGGAACACGCCGCCCCTCGAGCGTCGCGCGGAGCGCCGCGGCGAGGACCGCTCGGTACGACCGCACGGAAGGGCCGCGCGGATCGACCGCGCGGAACGGCCGCGCGGGGAGCAGCGACGCGTCGCGCCGCGCCGGTCAGGCGAGGAAGGCGCGGCTGATCGCGTCGGCCAGCGGCAGGCCCTTCGCGGTCAGGCGCACGCGCCCCGCCGCCTCTTCGAGCAGGCCCTCGTCCAGGAAGGGCGCGGCGACGGCCAGCGCCGGGTCGTCGTCCTCCCGCCACCCGGCGACCGCGCGCAGCGCGGCCGGGTCGACGCCGCGGGAGAGCCGCAGGCCCAGCCACCAGCTCTCGCCCAGCCGCTCGCGCGGCGCCAGCGTCTCGTCCCAGGCCTCGGTCGACCGTCCGTCGCGGACCGCGGCGCGCCAGGCGGCGAGCGCCTTGTGGTTGCCCGCGCGCCGCCCGCCGACGTGGCTGACCGCGCTGGGCCCGATCCCGACGTACGGGCCGTTCGCCCAGTAGTTCAGGTTGTGGCGACACTCGTGCCCACTTGGTGCGAAGTTGGACACCTCGTAGGCCTCGAAGCCGTGCTCCGCCAGCACCCGGCGCGTCTGGTGGAACAGCGCCAGCTCGCGCTCCTCGGGCTGGGCCTGGATCTTGCCCTCGGCCAGCCACTTGGAGAACAGGGTCTCCTCCTCGAAGGCCAGCGCATAGGCCGAGACGTG
Source organism: bacterium (assembly GCA_030426745.1). Taxonomy (GTDB): domain Bacteria; phylum Planctomycetota; class UBA1135; order UBA1135; genus JACKHV01. The sequence goes on along the minus strand of JAUHYB010000224.1, from coordinate 3,589 downwards.
CTTCGGGCCGAGCGCGAGCACGCGCGGCAGGTCGACGGCCCAGCGCTCCTCGTCGTGGCCCGGCGCCGCGTAGATCAGGTCGACGTTGATCTCGTCGAAGCCGCCGGCGCGGGCCGCCTCGAAGGCGCGGAAGGAGTCCTCGACGCCGTGGACGCGGCCGAAGAGCTCGAGGGTCGCGGGCTCCAGGCTCTGGAAGCCGATCGAGAGGCGCCCGACGCCCAGCTCGCGCAGCGCCTCGGCCTTGTCGCGGTCGACGCTCTCGGGGTTCGACTCGAGGGTGGTCTCGACCGAGGACCCGCGGAATCCGGTGATGCGCTCGAGCCCGTCGAGCAGGCGGCGCAGCTGCTCGATCGACAGCAGCGAGGGCGTGCCGCCGCCGAAGAAGACGGTGCGCGGCTCGCGCGGGGCGCGGCGCTCGGCCTCGGCGAGGACCGCGTCGACCGTCCCGTCGACGTCCTGGCCCTCGGCCGCGATCGAGTAGAAGTCGCAGTAGTGGCACTTCGCCGCGCAGAACGGCAGGTGCACGTAGAGCGGGGTGCCGGTGGGCGCGCGATTCGGAGACGCGTTCACGCTCGCCACCCGTCTCGGTCGGACGGGCGCGGCGCGGGCACGCCCTCCCCTCCCCCGCCGGGGGTCCGCTCAGCCGGTCTTTCGGGTCGTCGTGTGCTTCCCGCGTCCCGTGATGTCGTGCCCTTCACCGCTCATCACTCCGTAGAGCTTGCGCAAGGCGTCCTGCTCGATCTGGCGCACGCGCTCGCGCGTCAGGCCGATCACCTTGCCGATCTCCTTGAGCGTCATCGGCTCGGCGCCGTCGCCGAGGCCGTAACGCAGCCGCAAGATCGTCGCCTCGCGCTCGTCGATCACGTCCAGGAGTTCGGTCAGTTTCTCCAGCAGGTCGCTGGTCGACAACTCCTCGTCGGGCGTCTTCGTGTTCGCGTCCTCGACGGTGTCCTGGTTCTGGCTCAGGACGTCCAGCGAGACCTGCGGACCGAGGCCCGAGACGATGATCGTGCGCTTCAGGAGCGGCCAGTTGTTCTTCGGGATGCCCAGCTCGGCGGCGACCTCCTCGACCGTGGGCTGGCGGCCGATCTGGTAGGCGAGCTCGCGGCTGACGACGCGCCACTTCGAGATCAGCTCGTTCATGTAGCTGGGCACGCGCACGCTCTTGACCGTGTTCGTCAGCGCGCGGCGGATCGCTTGCTTGATCCACCAGGTGCCGTAGGTCGAGAAGCGGCAGCCCGCCTCGGGATCGAACTTCTCCGCGGCCTTCATCAGGCCGACGTTCCCCTCGGCGATGAGGTCCTGCAGGGAGAGTCCGCGGTCGGAGTAGATCTTGGCCACGGACACCACGAGCCGCAGGTTGGCGCGGATCAGGTGCTCGCGGGCGGCGAGGTCCCCCTGCTGGATGCGGGTTCCGAGTTCCTTCTCCTCATCGGCGGTGAGGAGCGGGACCTCGTTGATCTCCTGCAGGTAGGTCTCGAGGCAGCGTTCGGCGGAAATGGCTGTGGCTCCCTGGTGTCTCTCGGGTCGTGTGGGATCGACCGACCGGGGGTGGGCCCCGGCGGACCGCGGGCGTGAGTCCCGCGCGGCATCCCCCCTTCCGGCTGCACCCATCGGCGCGCCGGGACCGCCGTCTTGAGCGGGCGCGGGCGAAAGCAAGGTCCCCCCGCGCGGGGCCGCCAGGGCACCTTCCTGGTAGGCTCTCCGCCGCCGAACCATGCCCGATTCCTCCATCGACGAAGTCGTCAGCGAGTCCGCCTTCGCGGAGCTGCTCCGCGAGCCCGCGGAGATGCTGCTGCGCCTGGCCAACCGGCTGCGATCGATGCCGCCCGACTCCTGGACGCGGCGCCACTACTACCAGCTCGTCTCCGAGGCGGAGACGGTCGAGGCGTTCCTGGACGACCACGGCGCGCGCAGCAACCGGACCTACCACGAGCTGCGCGAGCTCGTCGCGTCGGTGCGGGGCCTGGCGGCGGTCGGGTTCAGCCTGCGCCATTTGCGCGGGCGCATCGCGCGCTACGGCACGACGCTGGACGGCCTGCCCGACCAGGCGGCGGAGTTCGACGCGGAGCTCGAGCGCGCGACGGCTTTCGTGCGCGAGTCGCTCGCGGCGCTGCTCGCGACGATCCGCGACGAGTGCGAGCGGCTGGGCGTCGCGATGCCGGAGGAGAGCTTCCCCGACGAGCGCTTCCAGGTGACGCACTCGCGGCGCCAGCTGCCGCGCAACCTGGGCGAGAACGACCCCAAGGACGACGGCCAGAAGACCGCGGAGGTCGCGTCGAAGTTCCTCGAGGTGTGCGAGATGCTGCAAGCCGTGCGCCCGGCGCGCGCGCTGACCGCGGACGAGCGCGAGGAGTGGTTCCTGGCGCGCTGCACCGAGGAACGCGCGCGGGTGTACGAGGCGACCGTGCACAACTTGCAGAGCGCGTACGACACCTACATCAAGGGGACCGTGCTGGAGTCGCGCGACGAGCGGCTGCCCGCGTTGCGCGGTCACGCGTCGGCGGCCTTCCACCTCCTGGAGGCCGTGACGACGATGGTCCACTTCGTCGAGCGCCACGAGGTGCAGCGCGAGGGCGCCGAGGCGACGCGCGTGTGCGCGCTCGTCGACCGCTCGCGCGCGCGCGAGATCACGCTCGACGTGCTGATGCACTGGGCGACGCGCTTCATGGAGCTCGGCCGCCCGCTCGCCGAGGAACTGCTGCCCAGCTACACGAACGTGCAGGAGATGGAAGTCGTGCTGCCGGATGACGTCATGCTGCACGCGCGCCCCGCGTCGCTGATCGTCGGGATCGTCAACCACCACGGCACGCCGGTGCAGATGGAGGTCGAAGGCCGCGCGTGCAACGCGGGATCGATCCTCGACCTGATGGTGACGGTCGGTTCGCACCCGGAAGCGCGTCGCTTCCTGTTCCGCGGCGACGAGCGGCCGCTGCGCGACGTCGGCCTCCTGTTCGAGCACGGGCTCGGCGAGAAGGGCCTCGAGAACCTGCCGAGCGAACTCGACTACCTGCGCGGTTGACGGCGCGCGTCAGACGCCCAGGTGCAAGCGATCCGCCAGCACGTGCGGCAGGCCGGCTTCGCGGATGCGCTTCGACTCGCGCTCGACGTCGTAGGTGACGCGGTGCAACGCGTACACGTTGCTGTCGGTGTCGAACACGCCGACGGCCGCCAGCGGGTTCTCGTCGCGCGGCTGTCCGACGCTGCCGACGTTGACGAGCGCGCGTGACGCTTCGCCGAGCTCGACGACGGCCTCCATCGTGTACGCCGTGCGGTCCGGGTCGTCGCGCGTGCGCAACAGCGTGACCGGGACGTGCGTGTGCCCGACGAAGCACACGGGCCGCGGCTGGTGATCGAGGCTGGGATCCGCGTCGCCCGTCGTCTGCACGTAGTCGTAGCGCTCGGGCTCGTGGTACGTGCCGTGCGCGACGCTGCAGTGGTCGAGGTCCAGCGTCATCGGGAGCGCGGCCAGGCGCTGCAGCTCCTCGCGCGTCAGCTGCTCGATCGTCCACAGCACGGCGGCGCGCGCGTACGGGTTGAAGCAGACGAGGTCCGCCTCGCCGACGCAGGCCGCGTCGTGGTTGCCCTT
>JAUHYB010000223.1 GCA_030426745.1 bacterium | reverse complement strand
GAGACGGACGGCCTGGGCGTGGACCAGGTCGTCGAGGCGCTCCTCGCGCACGTCCGCGGAGTGCGCTCGTGACCACGGTGAAGGTCGCCGGCGACCGGACGCCCGTGCTGGTCGAGAAGACGCTGACGTACCGCGTCTGCCGCGCCGGCTCGTTGACGTACCTGAAGACGGTCAACCGGCTGCGCGTCACCGGGCGCGAGCACGTGCCGGCCGCGGGCGGCGCGCTGCTGGTCTCGAACCACCAGTCCTTCCTGGACATCCCCGCGATCGCGTCGTCGACGGGGCGGCACGTCTCCTTCGTCGCGCGCAAGAGCCTGGCGGACACCCGCTGGCTGGCGTTCGTGATGCGCGAGTGCGGGGCCGTGCTGGTCGAGCGCGGCGCCGCCGACCGCGCCGCGCTGCGCGAGATGACCGACCACCTGGACGGCGGCGACTGCGTGGCGATCTTCCCGGAGGGCACGCGGTCGCGCGACGGTTCGCTGGGGGAGTTCCGGGGCGGGGCGCTGCTGGCCGCCCGCAAGTCGAAGGTGCCGATCGTGCCGGTGGGCATCCGCGGCGCCATCGACGCCTGGCCGCGCTCCCGCAAGCTGCCGCGCCCGGGGCGGATCGAGGTCGGCTTCGCGCCGCCGATCGACCCCGCCGATCCCGAGGCGATGGGGCGCCTGCGCGCCGAGATCGAGTCCCTCGTGGGGGACGGCCGCGCCCGGCGCTGAAGGCGGCCCGCGGGGCTGCGGCGCGTCCGGTCGAAAAAGACCGCTCCCGCGGGGTTCGCGCGAGGCTCCCTCGCTAGACTCTGCGGTTCGGTCCGCGCGGTGCGGACCACGACGGGCCCTCCCGGCCCCCGTTCCCGCCCTCGATCCCGCCCGGTCCGGCGCCTCCGCGCGCGCCGCGGACGGCGACGCGAGCCCGGCGCGAGCGGGACACCCGGGGGCCCGCTCGATCCCCGTGAACCCCTAGAGATTGTCCTCCTCCGCGAGGACACGCACCCATGGCTCAAGCCTCCAAACGCCTCAAGCGTTTCGACCTCGACCCGGAGCTGCTCGAGAAGCAGCTCGCCGACGCGCTCGGCGGCATCGAAGAAGCCGCCTACGAAGAGGCGATCACCAGCTCGGTCAAGAACATCCAACCGGGCTCGCTGGTCGAAGCGACCGTCGACTCGGTCGACGAGAAGACGAAGCTCGTCGTGATGGACATCGGCGGCAAGTCCGAAGGTTCCATCCCGATCTCCGAGTTCGGAGAGGACCTGCCGCAGAAGGGCCAGGTCTTCGAGGTCTTCTACGAGGGCGAAGACCCCTACGAGAGCACCGCGATGCTGTCCAAGCGTCGCGCCGACCGTCTCCGCGCCTGGGAGACCGTGTCGCAGAAGTACGAGGAAGGCGACGAGGTCCAAGGCGTCGTCCTGCGCAAGATCAAGGGCGGCCTGCTCGTCGACGTCGAAGGCGTCAACGTGTTCCTGCCGGCCAGCCAGGTCAACCTGCGCCGCACGCACGACATCTCGGCCTTCCTGGAAGAGCCCATCCGCGCCCGCATCATCAAGATCGATCCGGAGCGCATGAACATCGTCATCTCGCGCCGGAAGCTGCTCGAAGAGGAGCGTCAGCGCCTCAAGGAGAACCTGCTCGAGGAGATCGAGGAAGGGCAGATCCGCACGGGCGTCGTCAAGAACATCGCCGACTTCGGCGTGTTCGTCGACCTGGGCGGCATCGACGGCCTGCTGCACATCACGGACATGTCGTGGGGTCGCATCAGCCACCCCTCGAAGATGGTGCAGCTCGATCAGGAGATCGAGGTCATGGTCCTGCGCATCGACCGCGAGCGCGAGCGCATCGCGCTGGGTCTCAAGCAGAAGCAGGCCTCGCCGTGGGACGGCATCGAGAAGCGCTACCCCGTCGGATCGAAGAACAAGGGCGAGGTGGTCAACATCATGTCCTACGGCGCCTTCGTGAAGCTCGAGGACGGCATCGAGGGCCTGGTGCACATCTCCGAGATGTCCTGGACCCGCCGCATCAACCACCCCTCCGAGATCGTCAAGCAGGGTGATGAGGTCGACATCGTCGTCCTCGAGATCGACCACGAGAAGCAGGAGATCTCGCTCGGCATGAAGCAGGCCGAGCCGAACCCCTGGGACCTCGTCGACGAGCACTACCCGGCCGGTACGGTCATCGAAGGCACGGTGCGCAACCTCACCTCCTACGGCGCGTTCGTGGAGATCGAGGAAGGCATCGACGGCCTGCTGCACATCTCCGACATGTCGTGGACCAAGAAGGTCACGCACCCCTCGGAGGTCGTCAAGAAGGGCGACAAGGTGCAGTGCGCGGTCCTCTCCGTCGACAAGGAGAAGAAGCGCATCGCGCTCGGCATGAAGCAGCTGACGCCGGACCCGTGGGCGGAAGAGATTCCGAACAAGTACCACGTCGGCGACCTGCTCTCGGGCTACGTCACGAAGACGACCAGCTTCGGCGCCTTCGTGAAGCTCGAGGACGACCTGGAAGGCCTGCTCCACATCTCGGAGCTCGCCGACCACAAGATCGAGACCCCCGAAGAGGTCATCCGCCCGGGCATGAAGTGCGAGGTCCGCGTGATCCGCGTCGACATCGACGAGCGCAAGATCGGCCTCACCTTCGTGCACGCGGACTTCGAGGAGAACGAGAAGATCCTCGCGCAACCGCTCGAGCCCAAGGAGGACGAGGACGGCGGTGACGCCTCCGAGGCTCCCGCGGCCGAGGGCGCCGAGGAGTCCGCCGAGGCCTGATCGCCTCACGCGACCCATGACCGGGCCGTTCCGCGTCACGCTGCTCCTCGCCGGCATCCTGTCGGCGACGGGCTGCGTGACGCAGGACGGCCCGACTCCTTTGGAGGGGGCGCAACGCGTCGTGCTCGCGGACGGCTCCGGCCTGTCCGAGGACGACCGCGCCCGCTTCCTGCCCGCCCTCGACGCGCTCAGCGCGTCGGTGGCCGCCGGCGAGGACGACGAAGCGCGCCGCATCCTGCGGCGGCTGGAAGCCATGTCGCCGCCGGTCGAGGTGCTGGAGCTGCTGGACGCCTTCGAGCGCATCCTGGACGGCCGCGCCGTGGTCGAGCGCCTCGAGACGGCGTTGATCGCCCAGGAGGTCGCGGAGCGCCCCGGCGACTACCGCGTGCTCCTCGCGATCACCGCGAACGAGCCCGAGGACGTCGTCTTCGCGCCCGCCGGCGCGCGCCTCGTCGTGACGTACACCTCGGTCGACCCGGTCGGGTCCGAGCAGCGCGCGGCCCAGCACACGACGATCGACGGCGTGGCCGACCTGCGCCTCGCTCCCGGTGAAACGTCCACGTTGCCGCTCATCGAGGTCACGGCGCCGGCCCCGACCGGCATGCTCGCGCTCGACGCGACCTTCCGCCTGGAGTTCCTCGCGGGCGAGGTGCGGACCGGCGGACGCGCGCTGCCCGTCAACGAGTTCCCGGCGCCCGAGGTGTCGGTCGTGCGGCTCGCCGGCTACCTGCCGACGGGCGCGCTGCCGCCCGAGGAACTCGTGCGCTACGTCGACGCGGGCGACGTGCGGCCGCCGGCGCTGCTCGAGCGCGCCGTGCGCATCCCGCCGGAGCTGCGCGAGGACGCGCTCGACGCGCTCGAGCCGCTGGTCGCGCGGCTGCCGCTGCCCGAGCTGTCCGAGCTCGTCCCGGCGCTGCGCTGGCTCAGCGGCACCAGCGCGCCCGGCGGCGACCCCGAGGCGTGGCGCGCGTGGATGGCGCGGCGCGCCAGCGCCGGCGACGCGTCGACGAGCTCCGCGGGCCCGGGCCCCGGTTCGCTCGACCTGCCGTCGACGCGCTGACGCTGCGCGGCGGGCGCCAAGGGCGCGCGCTCCACGCTGGGATCGCCCCGCGCGGCGGCTACCATGTCGGCGTCCCCACCGAGGAGAGCCGTGTCCGAGACCACCACTGATCCGCGCGTCGCGGAGCACCTGGCCGCCTTCCGCCGCGGCACCGTCGACCTGATCGAGGAAGCGCAGCTCGCGAAGCTGCTCGAGAAGAGCTTCGCCGAGGAGCGCCCGCTGCGCATCAAGTTCGGCATGGATCCGTCCAGCCCCGACCTGCACGTCGGGCACGCGATCCCGTTGATGAAGCTGCGCGACCTGCAGCAGCTGGGCCACCAGATCGTGCTGATCGTCGGCGACGCCACCGCGATGGTCGGCGACCCGTCGGGCCGCAACAAGCTGCGCCCGCAGCTGACGCGCGAGGCGGTCGAGGAGAACCTCGTCACCTACACCGACCAGGCGGCCAAGGTGCTGGACATGGACCGCACGGAGGTCCGGCGCAACTCGGAGTGGTTCGACCGGCTGGACTTCCAGGGCGTGCTGACGCTGACCGCGCGCATGACGGTCGCGCAGATGATCGAGCGCGACACCTTCCAGACGCGCATGCGCGACAACGAGCCGATCGGCATCCACGAGTTCCTGTACCCGCTGATGCAGGGCTGGGACTCGGTGATGATCGACTGCGACGTCGAGCTCGGCGGCACGGACCAGCTGTTCAACCTGCTCGTCGGGCGCCGCCTGCAGGAGCAGGAGGGGCAGCGTCCGCAGGTCTGCTTCACCACGCCGCTGATCAACGGCCTCGACGGACGCAAGATGTCGAAGTCCTACGGCAACGCCGTCGCGCTGACCGACTCCGCCCGCGACATGACGTTCGCGCTGATGCGCCTGGACGACGAGTCGATGCGCACCTGGTTCACGCTGCTGACGCGCGTGCCCGAGGACGAGATCGAGGCGATCCTGACCGGTCACCCGCGCGAGGCGAAGGCGCGCCTGGCGGCGGAGATCACGACCTTCTTCCACGACGAGGGAGCGGCGCGCGAGGCGGCCGCGGCCTTCGACGCGGAGGTGCGCGACAAGGAGCTGCCCAAGGACCTGCCCGAGCTGGCGTGGCCGTCCGACCAGGACGAGCTGCCGCTCGCGAACCTGCTGAAGGAGCTCGGACTGGTGAACTCGAGCTCCGACGGCCGCCGCATGGCGCAGCAGGGCGCGGTGAAGCTCGACGGCGAGGTCGCGAACGACCCGACGGCGCCGATCGCGCGGCCCGCCGCGCCGATGCTGGTGCAGGTCGGCAAGAAGCGCTTCGCGCGCGTCACCGGCTGACCGGCGACGCGCGGCGCGCGCTCAGAAGCTGCCCGTGTAGGGCACGCGGATCTCCTCCGCGCTCTCGATGTCGGTCTTCAGCACGAGCGTGCCGCGCACGCTCTTCCCCGCCAGCTCGGGCGCGACCTCGACGCGCAGGCGCCACCGCACGCTGCGACCGTCCGCCCCGGGCGCGTCGGGCTCGTAGGTGACCGACACGCCGTCGGTGTCGCCGATCCACTCGTGGCCGGTGATCATCAGGCGCTCGCCGGGGATCAGCGCGCGCACCACGGCTTCCGCGGTCGCGCCCTGGCCGCTCTCGAAGCGCGGGAACATCAGGCTGCCGGGCGAGCACACCACGTCCTGCGTGACCAGGCCGCGCACGACGACGCGGAAGGGCTGGCCCTCCGACTCGCCGTCGTCGCCGGTCGTCTCCAGCCAGACCTCGCCGACCCACGGGCCGCGCGCGGCGCCCGGCTCGAGGGACGCGGTGACGATCGTGACGGTCCCGCCCGGGCGCGGCTCCTCGCGGAAGTCCACGGTCAGGCCCTCGGTCGCCGAGCGCACGCCCGTGACCCGCGCCTCGCTGCCCTGCGCCGCGGGGAACAGCTCGGTCGACGACG
>JAUHYB010000222.1 GCA_030426745.1 bacterium | reverse complement strand
CCCGGGCCGTGCCTGATGCTGGGCACGCTGGCCGCCGCCGCCGAGGACGACGAGGTCGCGATGCGCTGGCTGGCGATGGCGCTGGAGCGCGACCCGCGGAACGCCGAGGCGCACTTCATCGCGTCGCAGATCCACACGCGCGCGGGGCGCTACGAGGACGCGGCGTACGCGTTGAACGAGGCGATCAAGCGCAAGCGCGACCACTTCCAGGCGCTGTACAACCTGGGCCAGCTGATCCTGCGCGCGGAGTCGCCGGACGCGGAGACGCGGGCGTTGCACCCCCTGATCGGCGCGTACCACTACCGCCCCGACGGGCCGGTGGGCGACGCGCTGCGCGACCAGCTGTGGGACCTCGCGTCGAAGCACGTCGGGCTGTCGTACCGCCTGGCGATCGCCGACTACGAGCGCCGCGACCTGCCCGGCGCCGAGGTCTGGGCGCGCCGCGCGCTGGAGGCGTCGCCGGACAACGCGGCGGTGCACCAGATCCTGGGCATGATCCTGCTCGACCAGCAGCGCTACTCCGAGGCGCGCGAGCACGCGCTGATCGCCGGCGACGCCCACACGAAGGACTATGAGGCCCAGAACGCGGCCGGGCAGACCTTGCTGGCGCTGGGCGAACCGGACGCGGCGCTGCCGTACCTGCGGCAAGCGGCGAAGCTGCTGCCGTTCCAGCCGATCGACGAGGACCTGAAGCAGGTCGTGCTGGAGGGGCTGCGCGAGACGATCGCGGAGATCGAAGAGGGGCAGTAGCGGTCCGAACCCGACGATTTCGTGCCTGGCACCGTACCTTCGCCTTCCCGGTCGACGACGCGCGGGAAAGTACGGAGCCGGGCTCGTTGTTTCACCGGCAGCGACGACGCGCGGCGCGGCCCGAAGGGTCGCGCCGCGCGTCGTCTGCCGGTGAAACAACGAGCCCGGCTCCGTACTTTCCCGCGTCAGACGGGTGCGGCCAGGTCGATCGCGCGCGCGTCGAAGACCGGGCCCTCGACGCAGCACTTCGCGTTCGTCCACTCCCCCAGCGGTCCGTCCGGGCGCGTCGCGACCGGGCAGCCGTTGCAGATGCCGACGCCGCAGCCCATCAGGCTCTCGAGCGACAGCAGGCACTCGTTCCCCGCCTCCGCGGCGAGGTGCGCGGTCGCCTCCAGCATCGGCTCGGGCCCGCACGCCAGCAGGCGCGCGTCGCGCGGCACGCGGCCGGCCTCCCACTCGTGGCGCAGCGCCTGCAGGACGTTGCCCTGGAAGCCGCGCGACCCGTCGTCGGTGCACGCGACGACGCGCACGCCCAGCTCCTCGAAGGCCGCGAAGTCGTACAAGTAGCCCTCGCTCGCGCCGCCGTAGAAGAACGTCATCGCGTCCGCCGGCACCGGGTCCTCGCCGTCCATGCCGGCGAGCGCCTGGCGGATCAGCTCGTAGAAGGGCGCCGATCCGATGCCCCCGCCCAGCATCACCGTCGCGCGCCCGTCGGGGCGGATCGTCGGCCAGCCGTTGCCGAGCGGGCCGATCAGGCGCAGCGCTTCGCCCGGCCGCGTCGCCGCCAGCGCGCGCGTGCCGCGACCCATGACCTTGATCAGGAACTCGAGCTCCTCCCCCACCTGGCGGTAGAGCGAGAACGGCCGCGGGATCGCGGGCGACAGCTCGTCCAGGCGCCGCAGCATGAAGAAGCGCGCGGCGCGCAGCGGCGGGAAGGGCGCGGGGGGCTCGACGCGCAGGATCACGCCGTCGGCGCCGCAGTCGGTGACGGCGGTGCAGGTCGCGACCAGCGAACGGGCATCGGCGGGAGGAGCGGGCACGGCGGGGCGGGATTTCGGTAGGCTCTCGCGCCCCGAGTCGGCCGGAGCGCGTTTCGATCGCGCAGAGGATAGCGCGGACCGACCCCCGGAGCCCCATGAGCACCATTTTCAGCAAGATCGTCGCCGGCGAGGTCCCCTGCAAGAAGGTCTGGGAGGACGAGGACCACCTCGCCTTCCTCGACGTCCGCCCCATCCGCCCGGGCCACACGCTGGTGATCCCGAAGCGCGAGGTGTCGTACCTCTTCGAGCTCGAGCCCGACGAGTACGCCGCGCTGTGGAACGCCGCGCGCACGGTCGAGGAGAAGCTGCGCAAGAAGACCGGCTGCGCGCGCGTCGTCGTGATGGTGATCGGCTGGGAGGTGGCGCACGTCCACATCCACTTGATCCCCACCGACGAGCTGGGCGACGTCGGGATGCCGCCGGCCTGCGCGATGACGGACGCGCAGCGCGAGGAGGTCGAAGCGCTGCTGACCGTCTGAGCCGGCGGGACGCCGCGACGCGACGCCGCGGTCGGTTCGACTTCGGAGGGGTGCTTCGTGCCCCTCCGAAGTCGATCCGGCCGGGAGTCTGCCGAGCGCCGCCCGAGAGTGCGGAACGCGGCGCCCCGCTCTCCCCCGATCGTCCGCCGCGCTATCGTCTGCCGCCCGCCGCCCGCCATGTCCCTCCTCATCCTCGACAAGCTCAAGAAGCACTTCGGCGCCCAGGAAGTCCTGTCCGGCGCCGAGCTGCGCATCGACCCCGGCGAGAAGGTCGGGCTGGTCGGTCGCAACGGCGGCGGCAAGACGACGCTGCTGCGCCTGATCGAGGGCGTCGACACGCCCGACTGGGGCACGGTGCGGCTGCGCAAGGGATGCGACCTGGGCTACGTGCCGCAGCGCCCCGAGTTCGCGGCGGGCCTGACGGTGCGCGCGCACGTCGAGAGCGGGCTGGACCACCTGCGCGAGATGCTCGCGCGCTACGAGTCGCTGGGCGTCGCGATGGGCGACGCGGACGGCGCGGAGCTCGACAAGCTGCTCGCGGACCACGCGTCGCTGGGTGAGCGCATCGAGGCGCTGGGCGGTTGGGAGCTGGAGCGGCGCGTCGAGACCGTGCTGTCCGGCATCGGCCTGCCCGAGGAGTTCTGGGAGCGCGAGGCGCGCACGCTGTCCGGCGGCGAGAAGAGTCGCACGGCGCTGGCCCGCGCGCTCGCGGCCGGCCACGACCTGCTGCTGCTCGACGAGCCGACGAACCACCTCGACCTCGAAGGCATCGAGTGGATCGAGGAGTACATCAAGAACCTGCCCGGCGCCGTGCTCGTCGTCAGCCACGACCGCCGCCTGCTGGACAACGCCGTCGACGCGATCGTCGAGCTCGGCCGCGGCAAGCTCACGCGCTACCCCGGCAACTACTCGAACTACGTCCGCCTGCAGGAGGAGCAGTACGAGTCCGCGCAGCGCGCCTACGAGCAGCAGCAGGAGTTCATCCGCAAGGAACAGGCGTTCATCAAGAAGCACATGGGCAGCCAGCGCACGGCCGAGGCGAAGGGCCGGCAGAAGAAGCTGTCGAACGTCGAGCGACTGGAGCAGCCTTTCCACGACGTGCGCAAGCCGAACATCCGCCCGCCCGAGGCGTCGCGCGGCGGCGAGCTCGTGTTCCGCACGGAGAACCTCGCGGCCGGCTACGACGACAACTTGCTGTTCGAAGGCGTCGAGCTGCGCGTCGGCCGCGGCCACCGCATCGGCATCGTCGGCAAGAACGGCGCGGGCAAGTCGACGCTGCTGAAGATCCTCGCCGGCCGCCGGTCGCCGCAGCGCGGCAAGGTCGAGTACGGCCACGCCGCGAGCTGCGGGTACTACGACCAGGAGATGGCCGACCTGAAGGCCGAGACGCCCTTCGCCGAGATCCGCCGCATGCGGCCCGGCATGAGCGACCTGGAGATCCGCTCGCACCTCGCGCTGTTCCTGTTCCGCGGCGACGACGAGATCGAGAAGCCGATCACCACGCTGTCCGGCGGCGAGCGCGCGCGCCTGGCGCTGGCGAAGCTCGTGCTGGAGACGCCGTCGTGGCTCGCGATGGACGAGCCGACGAACCACCTCGACCTGGCGGGCCGCACCGCGCTCGAGGAGATGCTGTCCGGCTACCAGGGCGCGCTGATGTGCATCAGCCACGACCGCGCGTTCCTCGACGACCTGTGCAACTTCATCTTCGAGGTCGACGACGGCGCCGTGCGCATCTACGACGGCAACTACTCCGCCTGGCGCGCCGCGAAGCTGGGCGAGGCCGCCGACGCGCAGGCCGCGAAGGAACGCGCCGCCGCGCAGCGCAAGCAACAGGAGCGCCAGCGCCGCGAGGCCGAGGAGAAGAAGCAGGCCGCGCAACAGGCGAAGTCGGGCGGCAACAAGCAGAAGCCGAAGAACCCCTACAAGTTCAAGCAGCTCGAGGACCGCATCATGGCCCTCGAGGAAGAGATCGGCGCGCTGAACGACAGCTTGACCAAGGAAGAGGTCTACACCGACGCCGGGAAGATGCGCGACGCGCAGTTCCGCATCGCCGAGCTCGAGAAGGAGCTCGAGGAGGCGAACGCGGAGTGGGAGGCGTGGCTGACGTAGCGGCGCGCCACGTCCGCCGTCGCGCGCCTGCTCGAGTGGGCGCCGTCCCCGCATCCGATCGAACGGGGCGACGGCCCCCTCCTCCCCCGCCGCCGCCGCCGCGCTCGTGACGCGCCGGTGACGAGCGCTCGCCCCCGCGCTTTCGTACGCTCGGCGGCGATGGTGCGATTCGGCGGACGACACGTGCTGGGGCTCGCGGCGCTGGCCGCGATCGCGCTCGTCATCTGGTGGCCGCGCGGCGAGGAGTCCGGCGATGGGCGCCGTGCGGGCGTGATCGCTCCGGGCCGCTCGGTCGTCGACGCGCCCGGCGGTCCCGGTGACCTGCGCGCGACCGACGTTCCCGCGGACGCGCGGCGCGCGGTCGAGGACGAGATCGAAGTCGCGGAGGGCGACGCTCTCGCGGTGCTCGCGCGCGCCGCCTTGCCGCCCGACCTCGCGCCCGGCGCGGAGATCACGGGGATCGTGACGACGATGTCGGACGTGCCCCTCGCCGGCGTCACGCTGCGATCGGTCGACGGCAAGGACGGCGTGATGCGCCAGGCGACCAGCGACGCGGACGGGCGCTTCACGCTCGGCGCCGCGACCTATCCGCGCGAGATCGACGCGGAGCTCGAAGGTTGGATGCAAGTCGCGACGCCGACGCCGCAGACGACGAGCACGAGTCAGTACCGCCCGGTGCACGTCGTGATGACGCGCACGGCGACGCTGGAGGTCGCGATCGTCGACGCGGACGGCGCGCCGGTCGTCGGGCACGGCGCGTACGTCGACGTGTCGCCGGCGGAGGTGCACGGGCGCAAGGAATCCGGCCACCGCTCGCACCAGCCGCCGCGGCGGACGGCGACCAGCGGGAGCGACGGCGTCGCGATCCTGGAGGACGTCCCCGCGGAGTGCCGCTTGCGCCTGTCCGTCGACCGCGAGCGCGAGTGGGTGCGCGGCGACGAGCTGTGCGACCGCGGGCCGGGCGCGGTGCCGCTGGTGCTGGAGCCCGGCGAGCGGCGGCGCGTCGTCGCGCGAGCCGGCGCGCGCGTGCGGATCGAGGGCGTGGTGCTGGAACCGGGCGGCGCCCCCTCGCCCGGCGCGCGCGTGACCGTGCGCGCGCTCGACGTCCCCGAGGACGGCCGCCCGAACTACGTCGACGGCGCGACGACGGACGAGGACGGGCGCTTCGCGATCGACGCGACGGCGGTCGGCTCGCCGCGGCGCGTGCTGGTCTACGCCGAGAGCACTGTCGGCGAGGAGCCGTCGCTGAGCCCCTTCGGCGGCGCGAAGCCGCCCGACCCCTTGTGCGCGGCGTGGCGCGAGCTCGACTTCGCGAGCGGACCGGCGACGCGCACCGACCTGGTGCTGCAGGTCG
>JAUHYB010000221.1 GCA_030426745.1 bacterium | reverse complement strand
CCGGAGGCGGGTCCCACCCGTGGGCCGCTGTTCGGGAGGAAGGTGCCTGGCACCGTATTCCCGTCGATGCGCGGCCCTACCGGAGCAATCGGTCACCGAACACGCGGCGCGCCAGGTCCGTCTGCAGCACGCCCGCGGGATCGAGCTCGCGCTTCAGCGCCGCGAACGCGTCCAGCCGGTCCGCGGGCAAGAAGCGCTCCGCGTCGCCCGCGCGCAACGAGAGGTCCTTGGCGAAGTAGTGCTTGCCGCCCGCCTCGACGACGAGGTCGGTCAGGGTCGCGCAGTGGCGCATCAACGCGTCGCGCGTCTCCGGCGTCACCTTGAAGTCGAGCGCGAGCGACCAGCCGTCGACCGAGTGCGTCAGCCAGAACGGGTCGGGGCGGTGCCGCTTCAGCACGCCGAGGTAACTGACGATGCCCGCGTCGCGACACCGACGCAGGATCGCGCGGAACACGTCCAGCGCGCGCTCCTTCGGCACGAAGCTCTGGAACTGGATCAGCCCGCGCCTCTCGGTCCGGCCGTACGCCCACTTCCAGTCCGGCACGTAGTCGAGCAGGAAGTTGAAGCCCGCGTGCGACTGGCGGTACGCGCCGCGCATGCCCTCGAGCCGGCCGGCCTGGTGCTTGACCGCGTTCAGGAACCGCATGCCGAGGTCGTGGTTCAGCAGCCGCAGCACGCGCCACACCTGCGACTTCGGGAACAGCCCCATGATGCGGTCGGGCAACTCCTGGTGCGCGACGGTCATCGTGCGCGCGGCGTCCGGATCCTCGCCCGGCTCCAGGTAGCGCGCCTCGTGGATCAAGCCGCGCCCCAGCGCGTCCTCGCCCGCGAAGCAATCGACCCAGCCGACGAGGTAGTCGCAGTCACCGGTGCGCGCGTCGACGCGGTCCATCATCTCGGCCAGGTCGTGGCACGACACGCCGGTGACCTCGACCTCCCCGGAGTGCACGCGCTTCGTCTTCAGCTCCACCCGCGTGATCGCGCCCAGCATCCCGAAGCCGCCGATCGCCGCGTGGAACAGGTCCGCGCGTTCGTCGCGCGACGCGCGCAACAGGTCGCCGCCGGGCGTGATCAACTCGAACGACCGGATGCAGTCGCCGATCGTCCCGACGCGGTAGTTGTTCTTGCCGTGGATGTTCATCCCCGCCGCGCCGCCGACGGTCGGGAACATCGTCCCGCTGACCACCTTCGGCCACCAGCCCAGCGGCAGCGCGTGACGCCACAGCTGTCCGATCGTCACGCCCCCGTCGAGGTCCGCGACGCCCGACCCCGCGTCGAACGCGCGGATGCGGTTCATGCGCGAGAGGTCCAGCACCCAGCCGTCCGCGTTCGTCGACGCGTCGCCGTACGAACACCCGGTGCCGCGGAGGGCCAGCGACACCCCGGCGTCGCGCGCCATGTCGAAGGCCGCGCGCACCTCGTCCTCGTCGCGCGGACGCAGCACGCGCGTCTGCGACCCGACGGCCATGCCCCAGCCCTCGACCCACTCGTAGTCGCGCCGCGGCGCGCGCGTCTCGCTCGCTGCCGTCACCGCGTCAGATGTTCAGCTTGCGGAAGAGGAACGACGGGATGCAGCGGATCACCGTCATCACCCAGAACCAGATCCGCGCGACGTACCGCGTGTTCGCGCGGCCCCGCGCGGCGCGCAGGATCGCGGCGGCGGCGCGCTCGGCCGAGATCATGAACGGCTTGCTGTCGAGGTCCTTCGTCATCGCCGTGTCGATGAACCCCGGCTTGATCGTGCAGACGTGCACGCCCGACTCGCCCAGCCGGTTGCGCAGCGCTTCCAGGTAGTGGTTCATCCCGGCCTTCGTCGTGCCGTACACCGGGTTCGCCTTGCGGCCGCGGTCGCCGGCGACGGACGAGATGCCGACGAGCGTGCCGCTGCGCTGCGTGCGCAGGAAGTTCGCCGTCGGGTTGCACCACGCGATGCAGCCCGCGAGGTTCACCGCGATCATCGCCAGGTCGGACTCGGTGTCGTACTCCTCCGGTCCGCGCTTCGGCATGATGCCGGCGGCGAACACGAACAGGTCGAGGCCGCCGAGCTCGCGCACCAGGTCCTCGAACAGCGCCGGGATCGCGTCCGTGTCGGTCACGTCGTGTTCGCGCACGATCACCGCCCCGCCCGCGCGCGCGGCGGCGTCCGCGCAGGACGCGGCGAGCTCGTCCAGCTCCGCGCGGCGACGCGCCAGCGCGGCGACGCGGTACCCCTCGGCGGCGAGTTGCCGCACCAGCGCCGCCCCGATGCCGGAGCTCGCCCCCACCACGATCGCGCGCCGTCGGTCCGCCGGCACGCCGGAGAGGCGCGGTGGCGCGGGCGCGGCCTGCGCGCCGGGTCCGGGGTGTCCTTTCGAGTCGTGCGGCTCGGCGTCGGCGGTCATGTGCGTGTGGGGAGACGTGCGGAGAGACGTACAGGGATGCGTGGGAGCGCGGCGGGATCCTACCGGCGGCGCCGCGACGAGCGCGCGCGGATCGCGGCCCGTCGCGGGCAGCATCGGCATCGCGCGCGGGAAACTCCAGTCCGACGCCCGCGCGCGGCGTGAATCCGCGCCGGAGGGCCGGTAGATTCCGGCCCATGCACCGCCCCACGCCCCGCTACGCCAACTGCCTGACCCCTTTCCTGCTCGCGCTCGCCGCGCTCGTCGGCGCCTGCGGGGACGACGAACCGGCGACCTCCACGGTCGACCAGGCCGCCGCGAACCTCGCGCGCGAGCGCGCCG
Organism: bacterium; assembly: GCA_030426745.1. Taxonomy (GTDB): domain Bacteria; phylum Planctomycetota; class UBA1135; order UBA1135; genus JACKHV01. Next base: position 3,048 of record JAUHYB010000221.1, on the reverse strand, counting down.
CCGCCTGGTTCCAGAAGCCGGCGGACGACAGCGGGCTGCAGCACGCGCGGCGCGAGCTGGCGCCGCTGGTCGAGGGCGACGACGCGCCGGTCGAGGACCTGGTGCGCGCGGCCGCCGTCGAGTTCGCGATGCTGGAGGCGGACCGCGCCAAGGGCTTCGTCGAGCGCGCGCTCGCGAAGGACGCGGACGACCCGGCGGCGAACTACATCGCCGGTCAGCTCGCGTACGAGGAGGGCGACGTCGAGGCGTCGATCGCGCACCTCGAGCGCACGCTCGCCGGCGCCCCCGACGACCTGCCGACGCAGCTGCGCCTCGCGACGGCCTACGAGGACCTCGAGCGCGAGGACGAGGCGCTCGCGCTGTACCAGGGCATCCTGGACCTCGGGATCGAGCGCGCGGGCGACTGGTACATCGCCGCGCTGTATCGCCAGATCCAGCTCTACTACGTGACCGGCGACGAGGACCGCGCGCAGGAGCTGGCCGAGGTCCGGCGCGAGCTGGACGCCGCGGGCTTCGAAGCGCCGTCGCAGAAGGTCGTGTTGCGCGGCAACTTCGGCGTGATCCGTCCGCCGGCTCGCGAAGGGACCGTGCCGGGCACGACGCTGCCGGAGCCGCGCTGGACCCGCGTCGCCGTCGACGCGGGGCTGCCGGCCGGCGCGACCGCGCGCGTGATCGACCGCGACCTGGACGGCGACGGCGCGCGCGAGCGCTTGCTCGTGTCGCGCGGCGGCGGCCTGGCGCGCCTCGTCCCGGACGGCGAGTCGGCCGACGCGGGACGGCTCCGCGCCGAGACGCTCGTCCCCGGGCCGCTCGAGGTCCTGCGCACGCTCGACCTGGACAACGACGGCGACCTGGACGTCGTCGGCTTCGAGGGCGGCGTCGCGCACTTCTGGCTGCAGGAGGACGGCGCGTTCGCGCAGCGCGCGATCCCCTGCCCCGACCTGCCGGCGCGGCCGAACGACGTGGCCGTCGTCGACTTCGACCACGAGGGCGACGTCGACCTCCTGCTGGTCGGCGACTTCGGCGCGCGCCTGTGGCGCAACGACGGCGCGTGGGTCGAGGGCGGTTCCTTCCAGGACGCGACCGAGCTCGCCGGCCTGCCGGACGACCGCGCCTTCCGCTGGTGCGTCACCGAGGACTTCGACACCGACCAGGACGTGGACCTGCTGCTCGTCGCCGAGTCGTCCGCCTACCTGGCCGACAGCCTGCGCGCCGGGCGCTTCGCGGACGTCAGCGACCGCTTGCCGGCGGGCGCGCGATGGAACGGGCGGCCGGTGGTCGCCGACGTGGACGGCGACGCGCGGCCGGACCTGGTGTCGGTCGGCGCGCCCTGCAAGCTGTGGCGCCAGCGGCCCGACGGCGGCTTCGCCGGCGAGGACCTGGAGCTGTCCGACGCGGGCCCGCTGCTGGTCGCGGACCTCGACGGCGACAACGCGTACGACCTGATCGGCGCCGCGGGCGTCGAGTTCGCGGTCGGACAAGCGGCGCGCGCCCCGCTCGCCGTCGAGGCGGCGAACCCGGCGCTGTCGGTCGGCGTCGCGGCGGACGGCGCGGCCCTGGAGCTGCTGGCGCTGGAGAACGACGGCGACGCGTGGACGCTGGTCACCGGGCGCTTCGACCCGGCGGGCGATCGCGGCCGCGTGCTGCAGCTCGTCGGCACGCGCGACAACCACCGCGCGGTCGGCGCGACGGTCGAGGTGCGCGCGGGGCGGTCGTACCGGCGCGTCTACTGGCGCGGCGAGCCGCTGGTGATCGCCGCGGCCGGCCACGCGAAGGTGGACGTGCTGCGCATCGTGTGGGCGAACGGCGTGGTGCAGCCGTACCTCGACGTGCCGCTCGCGCCGCCCGCGGACGAGCCGGCGCTCCTATCGTACGAGCAGAACGCCGCGCTGGTCGGATCCTGCCCGTTCCTGTACGCGTGGAACGGCGAGACGTTCGGCTTCATCTCGGACGTGCTGGGCGCGACGCCGCTCGGGCTACCCATAGCGCCTGGCGTCTACGTGCAGCCGGACCACGACGAGTACGTGCTGGTGACGGGCGAGCAGCTCGTGCCGGACGAGGACGGCGAACTCGTGCTGCAGTTCACCGAGGAGCTGCGCGAGGTCACCTACCTGGACCGCGCGAAGCTGATCGCGGTCGACCACCCGGCGACCAGCGAGGTCTTCCCGAACGAGCTGTTCTGCTTCCCGCCGTTCCCCGAGCACCACCTGCACAGCGTCGAGGCGTCGCACGCGCCGGCGCGCGCGGTCGGGTCCGACGGGCGCGACTGGTCGGCGGAGCTCGCCGCGACCGACGACCGCCACGCGGTGCCGTTCGCCCCGTTGCCGCAGCAGTTCGCCGGGCTCGCCGAGCCGTGGTTCCTCGAGCTGGAGTTCGACGCGGACGCCTGCCGCGACGCGGAAGCGCTGCGCCTGGTGATGACCGGCTGGTTCAACTGGTCCGACTCGTCGGCGAACGTCGCGGCCGCGCGCACGCCCGGCGTCGACTTCGTGCCGCCGCTGTTCCAGGTGCCCGACGGCGCGGGCGGTTGGCGTCCGGTCGGACCGCCGCACGGCTTCCCGGCGGGCAAGACGAAGACGATGGTCGTGGACGCGAGCGCGTGGCTCGACCGCGAGGACCCGCGCGTGCGCGTGGCGTGCACGCTGCAGCTCTACTGGGACCGCATCTCGCTGGCGACCTGCGCCGACGACGCGCCGCGCGTGCGGACGGAGCTGGAACCCGCCCGCGCCGAGCTGTGGCTGCGCGGCTTCAGCGACCCGATCGAGACGGACGCGGCGGACCAGCCGGAGCGCTTCGAGTGGGACCGCATCGCGCGCCACCCGCGGTGGAACCAGCACCCGGGGATGTACACGAAGCTCGGCGACTGCGTGCCGCTGCTGGGCGAGGCGGACGATCGGTTCGTGATCCTGGGCGCGGGGGACTGCCTGACGCTGGCGTTCGACGCGAGCGCGCTGCCGGAGCTGCCCGAGGGGTGGCGCCGCGACTACCTGGTCTACCTCGACGGCTGGGCGAAGGACCGCGACCACAACGCGACGAACGTGCTGGAGG
>JAUHYB010000220.1 GCA_030426745.1 bacterium | reverse complement strand
GGCCGGCCGAACGGCTCCCGACGCCGGTGAAAAAACGAGCCCGGCTCCGTACCTTCACCGCTCGAGCCACTCCCACGCGCGCACGAACCCCCAGCGCTCGCCCATCGAGATCCGCGCGTCGTCGTTGTGCGGCGCGCGCGCGGCGAGGCGCGGGAAGCCGCGGCCCTTCAGCTCGTCCTGCGCGGCGTCGACCAGCGCGGTCGCCACGCCGCGGTGGCGTTGCTCGGTCTCGACCGACAGCAGCAGGACCAGCGGCACGGACTCGACGCCCAGCGGGTCCTCGTGCTCGGCCACGAGCAGCACGCCGAGGTCGGCGGCCCCCGCGGCGGTCTCGGCGACGAGCAGCAGGCTCCCCGGCGCGTCGAGGTGCGCGTCCAGCCAGGCCGCGGCCCAGCCCGGCGGCGGGGCGGCCCCCTCCAGGATCTCCTGGGCCTCGCGGGCGGCGGCGTCGAGGCGGGCTTCGAGGGCGCGGGCCTCCTCGCGGGAGGCGACGGTGCGGATCTGGGCGTCCATGGGGTCGATTGTGGGACCTCGCGCGGCGCGACGCACGCCCTCGAGGCGCGGACTCCCGGCGTGGACGCGCGGCGCTCCCCCCCGGCGCCCGACCGGAACGCATTTCCGACCAGCCGGAGCCCGTTCCTGCCGATGGAAAGGGTCCCCCCGGGGGCCCCGCCGAGGTGGCACCGGTCCCGGGCGGCTGCTAGAGTCCCCGGTTCTTTCGGGGGCGGACGAGGCGCGCGCGACGCGCTCCGGACGCTCCCGGCGGCCCGCCGCGCGCGGACCGACCCGGGCCTCCCGCGGGCCCGCTGACGACCCCACCACCCGTACGACCCATCCACGAGCCCGACCGCGCCGCGCGCGCTCCCGGGCGGAGAATCCCAGTGCACGTCACCGTCGAGAAGACCGGTCCCTGCGAGGCCAAGGTTTCCTTCACCGTCCCCCACGACGAGTTCCAGTCCGAGTACCGGAAGGGACTCCAGCAGGCCGGCAGCACGGTCAAGATGAAGGGGTTCCGCCCCGGCAAGGTGCCGGTCAAGGTGCTCGAGAAGTCCTTCGGCGCCGACGTGCGCCGCCAGGCCCTCGAGAACTTCTTCCGCCAGGCCTACGAACAGGCCGTGCAGGACAACGAGCTGAAGCCCGTCGGCCACCAGCGGCTGCCGCTCGAGGAGCTGGACTTCGACTCCGGCAACGACATCGAGCAGAGCTTCCAGGTCAGCCTGCGCCCCGAGTTCGAGCTGGCCGAGTACAAGGGCCTGAAGGTCGAGAGCGAGCTCGCGCCCGTCATGGACCAGGAGGTCGAGGCCGCGATCGAGGACCTGCGCCGCCAGCGCGCGACGCCCGAGAAGGCCGGCGACGAGGGCCTGCCCGCCGACGGCGTGACGGTCTGCAAGCTGACCTGGACGGTCGACGGCGAGACGATCCTCGAGCGCGAGGGCCTGCGCCTGTCGCCGCAGCAGCCGGTGCCCGGCAACGACCCCGAGGAGTACGAGAAGGCGCTGACCGGCGCGAAGGAGGGCGACGTCGTCGAGGTGCCGCTCACCGTGCCCGAGGACTTCGACAAGGAAGACCTGCGCGGCAAGACCGGCACGTCGGCGTTCACGATCGTCGAGGCGTACAAGCTCGTGCTGCCCTCCGACGAGGAGATCATGGAGCTCCTGCAGGTGAAGACCGCGGAGGAGCTCGACAAGCTGGCGAAGGAGCGCCTGGGCCAGGCCAAGGAAGCCCAGGAGAACGGACGCCAGGAGTCCGCGCTGCTGGAGCAGCTGATCGACAAGCACAAGGACATGGACCTGCCGCAGGCCATGCTCGAGGCGCAGGTCCAGGGCCGCATCGGCGCGCTGCGCCAGCAGCTCGAGAGCCAGGGCCTGGACGCCGCCGGCATGGACGCCGAGGTCGAGAAGCAGACGCCGCAGATCCGCGAGATCGTCGAGAAAGGCCTGCGCGCCTTCTTCCTGGTGCACGCCGTGGCCGACAAGGAAGGTATCAAGCTCAGCCAGGAGGACCTGAACGCCGAGCTGACGATCATCGCGAACCGCAACCAGACCAGCGTCGAGGAAGTCGCCAAGTACTACCGCGAGAACAACCTGTTCGAGCAGATGGCGATCGAGCTCACCGAGCGCAAGGTCCGCGCGTTCCTGCGCGAGCACGCCGAGATCACCCAGCCCGCCTGAGCGACCTCGCGACACCGACACCGGGGCGCCGACGGGCGCCCCGAACACTCTCTCCCGACGCGGCACGGTTCGCCCCCTGCCGCATCACCGCCCGCCTCGCGGGCACCGAGTCCCGCCCGGAGCACGGGCGGACCGTCACCGAGCCGAAACCCTGAACGAGTCCGACCTGCGGACCCCCCCACGATGAGCTACTACGTCCCCTACGTGATCGAGAAGACGGGCCGCGGCGAGCGCACGTACGACATCTACTCGCGCTTGCTCGAGGACCGGATCATCTTCCTCGGCTCCGAGGTCAACGACCAGGTCGCGAACTCGATCATGGCCCAGCTGCTGTTCCTGGACAAATCGGGCCACAACCAGGACATCAAGATGTACATCAACTCGCCGGGCGGGTCGGTGACCGCGGGCCTCGCGATCTACGACACGATGCAGCTCGTCGAGCCGGACATCTCGACCTACTGCCTCGGCCAGGCCGCGTCGATGGGCGCGGTGCTGCTCGCCGGCGGCACGGCGGGCAAGCGCTTCGCGCTGCCCAGCTCGCGCGTGATGATCCACCAGCCGTGGGGCGGCGCGCAGGGCACCGCGATGGACATGGAGATCCAGATCAAGGAGACGCTCAAGCTGAAGAAGCGCCTCGAGGAGATCCTGGGCCACCACAGCGGCAAGTCGGCCGAGGAGATCTCGAAGGCGACCGAGCGCGACAACTTCCTGTCGCCCCAGGAAGCCAAGGACTTCGGCCTGATCGACCACATCGTCGCCCGCACCGACGATTCCGAGTAAGATCGAGCCGGCGGCGTGACCCGCGAGGTCGCGCCGCCGGTCCCTCTCTCCTCCCGGCCGACGCCTTCCCGCCGCGCGACGCGCTCGCGCGGGCAGTACCGCGCCGCCGGACCGTCGCGCACGCGAACCAGGCACTGCATGAGCTCCTCCACCGGCCGCGGACGACACGTCGAACGCTGCACCTTCTGCGAGAAGCGCCGTCACCACGTGGCGTCGCTCATCGCGGGCCCCCCCGGGGTCTACATCTGCAACGAGTGCATCGAGATCTGCAACTCGATCCTGCAGGAGGAACAGCGCCGCGCCCCGGGCACCCGCCCCGCGGAGGCCGGCGCCGCCGAGGCCGCCGCGCCCGCGCAGGCCGACCAGCTGCCGACGCCGATCGAGATCGCGCGCCGCCTGGACGAGTACGTGATCGGGCAGCAGCGCGGCAAGAAGGTGCTCTCGGTCGCGGTCTACAACCACTACAACCGCCTGCGTCACCAGGCGGCCGGCACGGAAGCGACGCGCGACGTCGAGATCGAGAAGTCGAACGTGCTGTTCGTCGGCCCGACGGGTTCGGGCAAGACGCTGCTCGCGCGCACGCTGGCGCGCCTGCTCGACGTCCCCTTCGCGATGGCGGACGCCACGACGCTGACCGAGGCCGGTTACGTCGGCGAGGACGTCGAGAACATCCTGCTCAAGCTGCTGCAGGCCGCCGACTTCGACGTCGAGCGCGCGCAGCAGGGCATCATCTACATCGACGAGATCGACAAGATCGGCCGCACGACCTCCAACGTCTCGATCACGCGCGACGTGTCGGGCGAGGGCGTGCAGCAGGCGCTGTTGAAGATCCTCGAGGGCACCGTCGCCAACGTGCCGCCGCAGGGCGGCCGCAAGCACCCCGAGCAGTCGTACATCCAGATCGACACGCGGAACATCCTGTTCATCTGCGGCGGGACGTTCAGCGGCATCGAGGAGATCATCGCGAAGCGCATCGGCCGCGAGTCGATCGGCTTCGGCCGCATGGAAGCCTCGAAGGAGGTCGCGCGCAAGGTGCGCGGCGTCGGGATGCCCGCCGGCGAGGCGGCCGGACTGCCCAGCCTGTCGGAGCCGGGCGCGCGCGACGAGTACGTGCGCTACCTGATCCCGAAGGACCTGATCGAGTTCGGCCTGATCCCCGAGTTCACCGGGCGCCTGCCCGTGATCACGACGCTGGACACGCTGGACCGCGACGCGCTGGTGCGCGTCATGCAGGAGCCGAAGAACGCGCTCGTGCGCCAGTTCCAGGCGATCTTCGAGCTGAACGGCAAGACGCTCGAGTTCACGCAGGGCGCGCTGGAGACGATCGCGCAGACCGCGATCGACCGCGAGACCGGCGTGCGCGCGCTGCGCTCGATCCTCGAGGACCTGTTGCTCGACCTCCTGTACGAGCTCCCGGCCCGCAAGGACCAGGACGTGTTCGTCGTGGACGAGGACGTGGTCGCCGGCACGAAGCACCTGGCGCGCGGCCTGACGGCCGACACGCCGCTCGACCCGGTCGACGTCGACCAGGGTGAGGGCGAGACGCCGGGCGAGGGACGCGAGAGCGCCTGAGCCGCCGCGGGCGACCGCGACCCCGAACGCGGACACGACCCCGTCCCCGGCGCGCCGAGGACGGGGTCGCTGCGTGGGCAGCGGCGCGCCGCGCCCCGGCAATCCCGGCGCGCCGCGCCTCAGCGGTCCCGGCGCGCCGCGCGCCCCCGAACCCGGCGACGGCGCCGGCGCGAACCTGCCGCGGGCGAGGGCCGACCGGCGCGCGAGCGGCCGAAGGCGCGGGGTCGTTCCCGCCGAGGAGACCCGCGGGCGCGCCGGGCGGCCGCGGCCGGTCGGAGCCGAGCAGGTTCGGGGACGTGCTCTTAGACTGGGTGCATGCAGGAGACCCTCCCGGTCCCGACCCAGCGCGAGGAGACGCGCGCCGAGCCCGCGCTCGCGCCGCTCTGGAACGTCGTCTTCCACAACGACGACGAGACCACGATGGACTTCGTGGTCGGCGTCCTGATGCGCTACTTCCACCACTCCGCCGCGGCCGCGTACGAGATCATGATGACCGTGCACCGGACCGGCTGCGGCATCGCGGGCACCTACCCGCTGGAGCTGGCGGAGCTGAAGGCCGAGCAGACGATCTCCGCCGCCCGGCCCTGGTACCCGTTGCAGGTGACGGTCGAGGTCGCGGACTGATCCGCTACCGCGCGGCCCGCTTGGCGCGCTGCTGCTTCTGGCGCTCGCGGTTCTCCGCCGCCTTCTCGACCTTCGACCAGCTGTCGCGCAGCGAGACGGTGCGGTTGAAGACGAGCGCCTCGGGGCGCGAGTCCTCGTCGACGCAGTAGTAGCCGAGGCGCTCGAACTGGTAGCGATCGCCGGGCGTCGACGCTCCGAGCTCGGGCTCGAGCTTGCAGCCCTGACGCACCTCGAGCGAGTCGGGGTTCAGGTTCTCGAGGAAGTCCTCGACGTCCGCCTCGGGCGCGGGCACGCGGAAGAGGTTGTCGTAGACGCGCACCTCGGCGTCCACGGCGTGCGGCGCGCTGACCCAGTGCAAGGTGCCCTTGACCTTGCGCAGCTCGACGCCCGCCTGGCCGCTCTTCGTCGCCGGGTCGTAGGTGCAGCGCAGCTCGACGATCTCGCCGTCCGCGTCCTTCACCACTTCCTCGCACTTGATGTAGTAGGCGTAGCGCAGGCGCACCTCGACGCCGGGCGCCAGGCGGAAGAACTTCGCCGGCGGGTCCTCGCGGAAGTCGTCGCGCTCGATGTAGAGCTCGCGCGAGAACGGCACCTTGCGCGACCCCATCGACGGGTCCTCGGGGTTGTTCACGG
>JAUHYB010000219.1 GCA_030426745.1 bacterium | reverse complement strand
AGCTCGCCGGCAGCCGCAGCAGGCCGGGCACGCGGCACGTCGCCTCGTAGGCGTAGCGGCCGTGCTCGAACCAGTAGTCGTGCTCGCCCAGGCTCTCGCCGTGGTCGGCGACGATCAGCACGATCGTATCGTCCAGCGCGCCCGACTCGCGCAGCGCGTCGAGCAGCCGCCCGATCTGCGCGTCCGCGTAGTGCACCTCGCCGTCGTAGCGGTCCTCGACGCGCGAGACGTCCACGCGCCCGTCCGCGCCGCGGTCGGTCGGCAAGAGGTTGTACTCGGCGACCCACTGACCGCCGAAGCCGCGCGCGTCGGGCTCCGAGGGCGGCGGCAAGTAGCGCGTCGTCTCGCTCGCGAACACGTCGTGTTCCGCCGGCGGGTCGTACAGGCCGTGCGGGTCCATGTAGTGCAGGTACAGGAACCACGGGCGGCCGTCGCGCGTGAACGCGGCGCGCGGCCCGGCGCCGTCGGCGGCGGGCGCGCCCAGGCCCAGCGCGGCGAGCGCGCCGTCGGTCATCGACGCCGCGCGGCGCTGCGGCACCTCTTGCGGCGGCACGCCGACGAGGTCCGGCAGGTCCTCGACCCACAGGTCGAAGCCGCGCGCCATCCCCGACAGCGCGTCGCGCATCACGTAGTTGCCGACGATCGCGCCGGTGCGCCACCCGCCGCCGCGCAGGCCCTCGGCCAGCGTGCGCACGTCGCCGCCGAGCGGCGTCGTCAGGTCGCGCACGCCGTGGTCGTGCGGGTACAGGCCGGTCATCAGGCTGGCGACCGCCGGCGTCGTCTTCGCGCGCGGCGACGACAGGTGCGTCAGCACCAGCGACTCCGCCGCGAACGCGTCCAGCCGCGGCGTGACGACCCGCCCCGACGCGCCGCCCAGGCGGTCCGCGCGCAGCGTGTCGACGACGATGACGAGCACGTTCGGCGTCGTCGCCCGCTTCGCGCAGCCGAGCGGCAGCGCGCCGGTGACGACGAGGAGCGCGAGCAACAGCGCGGGCGCGGCGAGGGCGCGCGCGGCGGCGCGGCGTCGTCGACGGGGGCGGCGAGGCGAGGGCGCGGACATGGACGACAGTCTATGCGCGCCGGGACTCAGCGCTCCAGGCGCAGGGTCACGGTGCGACGCGGGCGACCGCTCAGCCGGGCGCGGCGATCGTCCGTCGCGCCGTCCTCGTCGGTCGCTTCCGCGACGTACCGACCGGGCGGGAGCGGACCGAACTCGAACCGCCCCGCTTCGGACGCGGCGTGCGCGGGCGCCGGGGACCGCGCGCGCCAGGCGGAGAAGACCAGCCCGTCCTCGCGGCGCACGACGGGAACGACGCGACGAGGGAGCCCCGCGCCGTCCATGACACGGACGTGGAGCGTCGTGCCCTCGCGCGCGACGAGCGTCACGTCGCCGTCGGCGTCCGGGGCGATGAAGGTCGGCGCGCTCGCCGACGATCCGGCGCGCGCTTCGACGTAGAGGCCGGTCTCGCGGCTCGCGTACGCGGTGAAGCGGCCGTCGACGTCGGCGATCGCGACCGGCAGGGACGACGCGGGTCGACCGTCGCCGTCGCGCAACCAGACCTCGGCGTAGCGGACGGGGGCGCCGTCCGCGTCGACGACGACGCCCGTGACCGCGGCGGAGCGGCGGAACGTCAACACCGGCGCGGCGACCGTCGCCTCGGAGACGACCACGTCGACCGCCTCTGAAGCGCCCGCCGTGAACCGCGCGTCGTTCTTCGACACGGCTCGCACCGCGTACGCGCCCGGGTCCAGGTGGGCGAAGCCGTAGCGCCCGTCCGCGTCGCAGGACGCGCTCGCCTCCGCGCCGGGCAAGGACCCGTCGCGGCGGAAGAGGAGCACGCGCGCGCCGTCCGCCGGCGCGCCGTCCTCCGTCACGACGCGCCCGTCGATCGCGGCGGAGGGCAGGTCGACGATCCACTCCGCGTCGTCTCGCGGCAGCCGCGCGGGCCGGCGAACCGCGCCCGAACCGTCCGCCAGCGGCGAGCAGGCGACCACGACGGAGCGCCGCGCCGTGACCTCCAGCTCGAAGCGCCCGTCGGCGCCGACCGTCGCGAAGCCGAGCAGGGCCGCGAGCGACGCGTCGGACTCGTACACCCGCACGGATCCGCCGCGCATCGGCGCGCCGCCGGAGGTGACGCGGCCGCGCACGACGCGGTGCCGGGCCGGGGGCTCGCCGAACTCGACCAGGCGTTCCTCGCCCGCGGCCAGCTCGACGGTGACGACGTCGTCGACGGAGCGCTCCGCGCCCGACCAGGCGGCGCGCCGCGCTCCGGCGAGCTCGTCTCTCGGGTCGAGCTCGACGCGATAGGTACCCGGCGCGAAGGAGCCCACGCGGTCGCCCTCTTCGACCCGCGTGATGCGGCGCCGGCGCAGCTGCCCGGTCTCCGCGTCGAAGACGTTGACGGTGCTCCAGTGCACCGCGCCGTCCGGTCCGCGGATCGTGCAGTACAAGGTGCCGCCGTCCTGCAGGCGGACCTCCGCGTCGTCGCGCGACTCTCCGACGGCGAGCGCGAGTTCCACGCGGGCCGACGGCGCGTATCCCGCGTGCGCGGCGACCAGCGCGTACGCGCCGGCGGGCAGGCCGTCGAAGACGAAGACTCCGTTGCGATCCGCCTCGACCGAGAGCGCGGGGAGTTCGGGATCGAAGGCCTCGCCGCGGAACTCGGGATCGACGTGCCGGAACAGGTCGACGCGCGCAGCGGGAACGCCGCGGTCGCCTTCGTCGACGACGCGGCCCTCGATCCTTGCAGCGGGGAGGAGGTCCACCGCGTGCACGCCGTAACCGGTGCTCCGAATGCCGATGGACACGCCCAACTCGTCGTCGAAGAAGTCCGGCAGCACGGGGTGGAGCAGCACGGGCACCCAGTCGCGCGAGCGCAGCCAGATCGAGTACTCGCCGGACTCGAGGTCCGGGAACCGGAAGACCCCGAGGTCGTCGGGGCTCGACGACGTCCCGACGCGCCGATCGTGCATGATCGTGAACACGCTGACGGTCGCGTCGCGCAGCGGTCCGCCGTCGGGGCGGACGAAGCGCAGGTGCAGGCCGTGACGTACTTCCAGAGATACGACCTGCCGCTCGTCGGACGCGTCGATCTCGACCTGCTCGACCATCGACGCGGTGCCTTCGGGCGAAATCCAGCTTGCGCTGAGCACGTACGACTCGACGTCTTGACACGGTAGATCGATGCAGCCTTCCGCGTCCGTCTCGAGTACCCACTGCGCCGGCGGAGACTGCATGTCGAGGAGCGGCCCGCTCGGACGATCGCGGCGTTCCTCCAGCACGACGCGCGCGCCGGCCAGGTGCGAACCATCCTCGTCGGTGAGTCGCAGGCGAACCGGAGGTCGCGGGTCCATCACGACGACCACGCCGTCTACGGGACGATCCATGACGAGCGTGAGATCGTCGACGATTCGGGGACGGAACCATGCGCCGTCGACATGCAGCTGGCCCTCTCCGGGTGTTGCGCCGGTGATCTGGAACCGACCGTCGGCGTCCGTCGTCGCGCGTTTCACGGCGAGGCCCCACTTCGGCGGAATCGGCGACCAGCGGACCCGCAGGCCCTCGATCGGCTGTCCGCTCGGCCCTCGGACCACGCCGCGAACCGTCGCGCCGGCGTCGAGGGGGATCGGGACGTCGATCTCGCCGCGCGCGACGAGGTCGCACTCCTCCACGGCGACGAGGCGGTAGCCGGGCACGTCCACCGACGTGCGCCAGCAGCGGTCGGGGTTCAGTCCGTCGAAGCGTGCCACGCCGGTCGCGTCGAACGTGGCACGGAGACGTACCTTGCCGCGGTGAAAGTACGACTGCGGCATGGCGCCGATCTGCGGTTTCGGTGAGCCGACGAGATCCACCTGGGTGCCGGCGAAGATCGCGGGGTCCGCGCCGTCCGAGAGCGAGGAGCGGAGGGTAAGCGTGGCGGCGACCGCGGGGCGCAAGCGCACGCGTCGAGATCCGTCGAAGACGACGGGCTGCGACAGGTAGCACGGGCCGCCTTCGATCCACAACGTCGCGGGGAGTTCATCGACCGGCAGCGCGAACGCGCCCGCCTCGATCCTGTGCTGGCGCACGTCGTCGGCGCGGTCTTCGACGGCGTCGTACCAGTCGCCCGAGGATTCGACGGAGAGGCGGTCGAGCACGAGGACCTCGATCGCGCCGGTCACGCCCTCGGGCAGCACGAGCTTGCCTTCGAGTTGCGGCGGCGCGTCCTGGACGCGCGCGCTCGCCACGAGCGACGCGACTGACAGCCCAAGCAGGAGGGGCGCGGCGCTCCGAGCGAGCGCGCGAAGGGAGCGAGCGAGCATCGCCGCAGTCTAGCAGCGGCGCGCGCGCTCGCTCCCCGGCGCGCCGGGGCCGCTACTCGCCGTCGAACACCAGGTCCAGGTCGCGCTCCGGCGCGCCGTTCAGCTCGACCTCGCGGCGCACCTCGTCGCCGGCGTCGTTCACGCCGATCACGGTGTAGGTGCCCGGGGGCAGCGGGCCGACCTCGCGGGTCGCGGTGTCGAAGCCCCGGGCCATGCGGCGCTGGAAGCCGGAGAGCGCGCGCAGGCCCGCCATCTCGCGGCCGGCCTCGTCGAGCACGGAGAGGCGCAGGCGCGTCGGCTCGCCGGCGTCGTCGACGCCGCGCACGCGCAGCAAGGTCGACGTGGAGAGGCGCAGCTCGACCTCGGTCGTCGCGCCGGGGCGCACGCGCACGGAGACGGGCGCCGCCGACCCCGCGTCGCCGCGCGCCTCGACCAGCACGTCGCCCGCGGGCAGGCCGCGGTAGACGAAGCGGCCGTTCGCGTCCGTGTCGACGGCGCTGACGCGCGCCAGCAGCACGCCGTCCTCGTCGCGCACGAACAGCGTCACGCCCGCCGCCGGCCGACCGCCGGCGTCGACGACGCGGCCCGCGACCTCGCCCGGCTCCTCGAGCCGGATCGTCACGTCGGGCGCGGGCTTGCCCTCGCGCACCTCGACGCCGGACACGACGGTCGCCGCGGTCTCGGCGGTGCCGGAGAAGAACCCGGCGCCGCCGGCGCGCAGGTCGTAGGTGCCTTCCTCGAGGTCGTTGAAGCGGAAGCGCCCGTCCGCGTCGGTCTCGGTCATGTTGCCCATGCCCATGCCGGTCAGCGCGGGCATGCCGCTGCGCCGCTCCAGGCTGACCATCTGGTCGGGCAGCGGGCCGCCGTCGGTGCCGAGCAGGCGCCCGACGATCGCGCCGCCGGGGACCTCGAGGTCCAGGCGGTACTCGTCGCGCTGCGGGATCACGACGGGGAACTCGGCGCCGGCGCGCGCGAAGCCCTCGCGCGCGTAGATCACGGTCGCGCGGCCGCCGCCGTCGACGACCAGCTCGTAGGTGCCGTCGTCCGCGACGTCCGCGGGCGAGAAGCCCTCCATCACGTTGCCGCCCTCGCGCACCAGCGTGACCATGCCGCCCTCGACGGGCTCGCCGGCCTGCGTGACGCGGCCGTGCACGCGCACGGGCGCGGCCGGCGGCGCGCCGAGCGCGACCTCGGTCACCTCGCCGTCGACGACCGTCGCCATCGTCATCTGCATCGACTTGAAGAACTCGGCGGGGGAGGGCTCGCCCTCGCTGTCGGCGGCCTCGGCCATGCGCCGCATGTCGGGCTGCGCGAAGACCTGGTAGGTGCCGGGTTCCAGCGGCGTGATCTCGAAGACGCCTTGCGCGTCGCTCGTCGCGGTCGACGGGAAGCCGCCGGCGCCGCCCTGCGACATCGCCATGATCGTGCGGCCGGACTGCGGGCGGCCGTCGTCGCCGTGGATCGTGCCGCGGATGGTCCCGCC
>JAUHYB010000218.1 GCA_030426745.1 bacterium | reverse complement strand
CCGCTGACCGCGAAGGCCTGCGCGCGCACGTCGGCCAGCACGGGCGACAGGTCCGCGGGGCGCTCGAGCAGCGCCTCGATCAGCTTGCCGGGCACGCCCGCCTCGCGCGCCATCTTCACGTTCAGCACCAAGCAGTCGCCGCAATCCTCGGCCTGCATCATCGAGATGGCGGCCGTGTAGTGCTGGTCCGCCGTCAGGTACTTGCGCACGTGCGGCAGGCCCTGCGCGCGCGAGAAGGCCTCGAAGGAGTCGGGCGCCGCGTCGAGCAGCGCGCGCTGGTAGCTCATGTCGTAGTCGTAACGTGCGCCGAAGGCGTCGATCGCCTCGCGCATGCGGTCTCGCTTGTCCATCTCGTCCTCGTGGGTCCCGGTGCGGACCCGGTTCGTCGTCTGGGGGGAGTTCCGCGGCGCCCGCGAAGGGCCGGATCGTCGACCCGGAGCGCCGCCTTCGCCCGGATGGACGCCCGGCGCGGAGCCCGCGTGACAGCGGCGGGAGAATTGTTCGCCGCCCGGCCGGAAAGCGCCGAGCGCGTCGGTGGTCCGCGCGCCGGGGCGTCCTAAGCTCGCGCCTCCGCGGCCGTCGACGGCCGCCGCACCGCCCCCCGCTCGAAGGAGGAGTCCCCCATGGCCCGCATCCTGATCACCGGCGCGAACCGCGGCATCGGCCTGGAGCTCGCGCGTCGTTACCACGCGCGCGGCGACGAGGTCGTCGCGACCTGCCGCCGGACCTCGGACGAGCTGGACGCGCTGGGCGTCCGCCTCGTGCCCGGCGTCGACGTCACCGAAACGGCGAGCTGCGCGCGCCTGGCGCAGGAGGTCGGCGACGCGCCGATCGACGTGCTGGTGAACAACGCCGGCGTGCTGACCGCCGACGGCCTCGACGACCTGGACGAGGACGCCGTTCGCCGGCAGTTCGACGTCAACGCGCTCGGCCCGCTGCGCGTCACGCGCGCGCTGCTGGACCGCCTGGGCGACGGCGCGAAGGTCGCCATCGTCACGAGCCTGATGGGCTCGATGGCGGACAACGGATCGGGCGGCTACTACGGCTACCGCATGTCGAAGGCCGCCGTGAACGCGGCGGGCAAGAGCATGGCCAACGACCTGGCGCCGCGCGGCGTCGCCGTGGTGCTGCTGCACCCCGGCATGGTCGCGACGCGCATGACCGGCGGGCGCGGCATCTCCGTCGAGGAGTCCGCGGCCGGCCTCATCGCGCGCATCGACGAGTTGGACGCGGAGCGCAGCGGCCGCTTCGTGCACCAGGACGGGCGCGAGTTGCCCTGGTGAGCGCGGTGCGACGACGCCTGTCCGACGAGCGCCGCGCCGAGCTGCGCGACGGCTTGATCGCGCTGTTCGCCGAGGACTTCGACGAGGAGCTCAGCCCGTTCCGCGCCGACGCGATCCTCGACCACCTGCTGCAGCACCTCGGCGCCACGGTCTACAACCAGGCCATCCAGGACGCGCGCGCCTGGATGGCCGAGAAGCTCGCGGACCTCGACGTCGAGTTCCACGAGCCCGAGGAGCGGCCGTAGCGCCTACTGCCAGCGGACGCGGACCGCGTTCGTGAAGTTGCTGCCGGAGCCGCAGGGGCTCAGCACGGGGTCACGGTACCAGAGCTGGTAGACGCGCTCGTCGCCCGGGGCGAGCGCCTCGACAGCCGCGTAGGCTTCCGTCGAGACCGCCGTCCCGGTCGCGTCGGCGACCAGCACCTCGACGCGCGTCGTCGGGTTCCCCGCGCACAGCACTCCGTCGCGGAACGGCACCAGCGTCTCCGTCCGCCCGGAGACGACCAGGCCGGGCGTGCCGCTCGGGAGCTGCGCCGCGACGAGCGACATGTCGTCGGCCGCCACCGAGGTCGTGCCCTGGCCGATCAGGCGGCCGCCCTCGCCGGTCGTGTTCTCGCAGCCCTCGAACGCGCCGACCGGCACGTTGTTCGCGCACGGGCAGTCGACGAGCACGCCGTTGCCGAAGCACGAGAGTTCGAAGCCCGGCGTGCACGACACCTGGATCGTCGTGTTGAAGACGCACAGCGCGCCGGGTTCGCACTCGTTGAAGCACAGACCGAACGGCACCTCGCCGACCAGCCGCACCTCGTCGCCGACCTGCGCCTCGACGCCCAGCGTCGCGTCGAGCCAGTCGGACACGGCGTAGCGCGCGCCGTCGGGCGCTTGCACGACGCGGCCGCAGGATCCGTCGAAGGCGACGACGCCGCAGACGTCGACCGTGACCGGCGGCGGCGGCGGCAGGACGATCTGGGCGTGCGCCGCGGGCGCGCTCGCGGTCCAGCAGGCGGCGGCGAGGACGGCGACGAGCGCAGTGCGTGACGTGGTGGAGACGGCGTGCATGGGACCCCCCTTCGGCCGCTCGCGCGGCCCTTCGTCCGTGGCGTTCGGGGTCCGCGGGACCCCGTCCTGGTTGGCGCGCGGCGCCGCGATCGACGCCGCCGAGATCGAGGCCGACGCGCGACGCGCGCGGGGCCGTTCACGCCTCGACCCTAGGGCCGGATCCGCTGCGGCCGCAAGGCTACGGTTCCCTTGCACGCGCCCGACGCGCGCGACACACGCGGATCCGGCCGCGCGTGCCCTCGGAGCGCCTTCCCCGCGCCGATCAGCGCGAGAAGCGCAGGCCCGCCCAGTACTGGCGCTCGTCGCCGATGCCCAGCGCGGCCAGCCGCAGTCCGACGTAGTCGTGCCAGTGCCACACGGCGCCGAGCTGTCCGCCGACGTCGTTGTCCGCGGAGTTGCGGAACAGGACGCGCGCGTCGAACTCGAGCTCGCGTACCGGCAGCGCGCGGACACCGACGCCCAGCAGCCAGCCCTTGTGGCGACCCTCGACGACGCCGCGGAACTCGCGCCGCGTCCACTCGAAGTCGCCGACGACGTCGACCCAGTCGTTGTAGGCGCCGTGCAGGCCGAAGCCGAGCGAGTAGTCGTTCACGCGGTCCTCGCCGGCGCTCGTGTTCGCCTTCGCCTGACCGGCCGACGCCAAGAGACGGATGTTGTCCGTCACGTCGAAGGACCCGCGGAACGCGAAGCCGTCGCGCTCCGGCGCGCCGCCGCCGGCGTCGATGCGCAGGTAGGCGACGTCGACGTAGCTGTAGTCGAAGGGCGTCGGCAGGTAGGACGCCTGCGCCGCCGCGGGCGCGGTGGTTGCCGCGGGCGCGGGCAGCAGCGTCGGCGTCGCGACGATCGCGCTCGTCGCGGCGAGGGTCGGCGTCGGCGCGGGGGCGGCGGTCGGCGTCGCCGCGAGCGCGGCCAGGTGGAGGATCGTCTGCGGGGTCATGGCGCTCGGGCCGCGGCGTCGAGCGCGCGGGGCGCGGACTGTAGCGCTTGCGACGCACGGATCCTCCGCGCGCGACGCGGAATGCGCCGGCGCGCGCGACGCGCGCAGCGGGGATCAGAGGGAGCGCATCACGTGCATCACGGCGGTGAGCACGGCGACGACGAGCGCGTAGCGCAGGGTGATCTCGAGTCCGGGCATGGGATCGTCCTCCAGGAGCCGGCCGGTGGGCTCTCATCCTGCGCGACGGCGCGCCGGATCGCCAGCGTCGGCTCGCGCGAGGCCCCGGGAGCCCTCCCCCGCCTTGGAGGCAGCGCTGGAGGCGGTCCCCCGGACGGGGCCCGGGGCGCGGTCCGGCTCCTCTCCCACGGGCGCTCAGCCGGTCGCGTCCCCGCCCAGCGCGCGTCGCAGCAGCGGACCCAGCGCCGTGCCCGGCCGGTCGGCGTCCACCGCCCCCAGGCGCTCCTCGCGGTCCTCCGGCTCGAGCACCTCGTCGGCGTCGACGCGGCTGCCGTCGACGTGCAGTCGCGACAGGCTCAACCGCTGCCGGTCGGGGTCCGCGTCCACGAGCCGCACCGCGACCTCGTCGCCGACGCGGAACTCCTCGCGCAGGCCGCGGCCGTCGCCCAGCCCGCACGCGCTCCTGTGCAGCAGGCCCTCGACACCCGGCGCGACGCGCACGAAAACGCCGAAGGGCGCGATGCGCCGCACCTCGCCCATCAACGCCTCGCCCGGCGCGTGGTCGCGCAGGAACGCCCGCCAGGGGTCGGCGTCGAGCTGCTTCACGCCCAGGCCGATGCGCTTGCCGCCGGCGCGCACGTACAGCACCTTCACGCGCAACGTCGCGCCCTTCTCGAGCACCTCGCTCGCGTGCGCGACGCGCTCGTGCGCGAGGTCGCTGACGTGCACCATCCCCTGCAGACCGCCGGGGAGCTTGACGAACGCGCCGTATTCCTCGAGCCGCGTCACGCGTCCCTCGACGACCGTGCCCGGCTTCAGCGAGACGACGGCGCGGTCGCGCTCGCTGCGACGCTCGCGCTCCTGCACGAGCCGCCGCGACACGAACACGCGTTGCCGCTCGGGGTCGACCTCGAACACCTCGCACGACAGCGTCTTGCCCAGCAGGAGCTCGGGGCGCGTCCCGCGCGGCAAGCCGCTCTGCGACTGCGGCAGGAACGCGTGCAGGCGCCCGACCTTGGTCTCGTAGCCGCCGGGTCTCCGGCGCACGACGCGCGCGTGGACGAGGTCGCCGACCTCCATGCGCTCCCAGTCGGCCAGCACCAGGTCCTCGTGCAGCTCGAGCACCCACAGGCCTTCCTCCATGCCGCGAAGCGTGAAGTCGAAGGCGTCGCCCACCGCGGGCGGGTCGGGGAAGCGGTCGCGTCGGATGACCCCCTGGCTGCGGGGCCCCAGCTCGACGAAGACGTCCGCGCCGTGGACGCCGACCACCACGCCCCGCGCGATCCGCAGGGTGTGCGCGCCGTGCTCTCCGTGCCCCTCGTGCTCCCTCTCGCGCCGCCGGACCATGGCGAGGCGAATCTAGCACCCCCGGGGGGCGGTCGCACGCCCCGGAGCGCGGGTCTCGGCGGGGCGCCTCGCGTGGGGCTCTCCGGACCCACGGGCCCCGATGAGCAGGAATTCGGAAAGCCGCCAGAACACCCGGGCCGCGGGAGTCGTTCTAGAATGAAGCGGGCGTGAGAGCGATCTCACCGGCGATTCCGGGAGCGGATCCTGGAACCGGTGGTCGGAAAAGCCGGACGGAGGGGCTGGCGAAATCCGATTTGGGGTATCCTAGCCGGAACTCCTGAGTCGTTCCCGACGACCGAGGTCCGCCCCGTTCGCGGCGCGGACCAGTCCCCGAGAGTCACCCACACCGAGCTCCGCCATCCGAGGGGCGGGCACCCACACCACCTTCCCAGAGTCCGACCATGCTTCACCACTTGATCCAACGCGGCTCGCTCGCCCTCTGCGGCGCGGCTCTGCTCGCCGGCGCCGCCCAGGCGCAGCAAACCCAGGTCGAGTCCGACTCGATCACTCTCCAGCTCACCAACTGGGACGAGGACCTGACGGTCCCGAAGTTCAACGTCCCCGGCGCGACGCTCCTCAGCGTCGACTTCGAGCTGACCGGCGGTGCCGAGGGCAGCGCCAGCATCGAGAGCCTCGACGCGGCCCCCGCGACCGTGAACACCTCGTTCCAGGCGACGATCACCCTGACGCGTCCGGACCTCAGCGTCCTGGCCGTCGCGATCCCGCTCGCGAACTTCTCCGACAACCTGACCGCCTTCGACGGCACCATCGACTTCATGGGTTCGTCGGGCGCGCAGCACCTGAACATCATGGCCTCGGACACCGACAACGTGTCGACGTCCGCCCCGGCCGACCTCGCGCTGTTCAGCGGCGCGGGCACGATCGACCTGCCCTGCTCGGCGGCCGGTAGCTCCGTCGCCAGCGGCGCGGGCAACCTGATCACGCAGTTCAACACCTCCGCCGAAGCGTCGGTCACGGTGACGTACAACTACATCATCGACTGCAACG
>JAUHYB010000217.1 GCA_030426745.1 bacterium | reverse complement strand
CGTGTTGAAGCCGGTGAACGGGAACGAGTCCAGCAACAGGTCCGCCTCGCGCAGCTCGGTCAGGAGGCGCTCGCGCGGCGTCCACTCGTGCAAGCGATAGCGCGCGTGTTCACCGACGACGCGCCGCACGTCCGTCTCCAACGCGCGCGCCGCGCCGCCGCGCGCGCCGGCGTAGTGCACGAGCTCCGCGTCGCGCCCGTCCAGCACGGCGCGCCACGCGGCGAACAGCGACGGGTGCAACTTGTCCGGCGAGGACAGGCTGGCGAAGCGCACGTCCGCGGCGTCGACGGGCCGCGCGCGCGTGCCCTCGACCGCCGGCGGCGCGTTCGACGCGACGCCCAGGCCGGGCAGCAGCACGAGGCGCTCGCGGTACCGCGCGGTGCCGTCCTCGAACGCGAGCCCGCTGACGAAGTAGTCCATCGCCCGCGAGCCGGAGGTCTGCGGGTGTCCGTAGGTCGTCGCTTGCACGCGCGCCAGCCGGCGCAGCGCGAGCGCGCCGGAAGCGGTCGAGAGGCCGACCTCGGGGAAGAACAGGAAGTCGGGGCGGTCGGCCGCGATGCGGTCCCCCAGCGCGCGCGCCCCCTCCGCGCGCCGCGCGTCCGTCGCGACCACGGTCGCGCGCGCCCAGTCGTCGCCGAGCTCCGCGCGCGCCGTCGCCACGTCGGCGCCGACGTGGTAGCCGCGCCACTCGCCCGCGTCGCGGCCGGCGGCCAGGAGCGGCTCCGTGCTGCGGCGCACGGCGTGGTGCTCGGAGAAGCACGAGAGCAGCGCCGCGCAACCGTCGCCGCGCGCGTCGGCCTCCCCCGCCGCGGCGCGCGCGCCGCCCTCGGGGGCCGGGTCCAGCACGCGGTCGCAGACGACGCTGACGAAGTCGCGCGGGTCCGCGCTGCGGTAGATCGCCCGCGAGCGGACCTGTTCGTACAGGGGGTCGGGCGCGAGCCGCGGCGACGCGTGTTCGTGACAGCGCGCGAAGTCGGCCGCCACGCGGCGCCGCGCCGCGCGCACGCCCGGCGCGCGCGAGGGCGCCGGCGACAGGCCGTGCACGACCAGCGCCCAGTGCGCCAGGAACGGCCGCAGGCGCTCGTCCAGCGCGTCGTGCAGCGCCGCGTAGTCGACGTCCGCGCGGCCGTCGTTGCGCAGGCAGAAGCGCGCCAGCGCGCGCGCCTGGTCCTCGAAGGAGCGCGCCGCGAGGTCGGTCGGCAACGCGCCCTCGCCGACGCGCGCCGAGTCCGCCTCCGCCAGCCAGTAGGCCATCAGCGTCGCGTGGCGCGCGCCGAAGCGCCCGGCCTCGTCGGGCAACACGATCCACAGCACCCCGTCCAGCGGTCCGTCGTCCGCCAGCACCCACTCGTGCCAGACGGCGTCCCAGGCCTCGAGCCACAAGCGCACCTCGGCGCGCTCGGCGGCGTCGCGCGCGCCCTCCACGAGCCGGCGCGGGTTGGCGCGCTCGAAGGCCGCGTACTCGGCGAGCAGCGCGCCCTCGTCGCGCGACGCGCGCGCGGCGTCGAGCCGCGGGCGCTGCGCGGACGGCACCGCGGGCGACGAGAGCAGGTTCACAGCGCCAGGTCGGCGGTCAG
This sequence comes from bacterium, assembly GCA_030426745.1. Taxonomy (GTDB): domain Bacteria; phylum Planctomycetota; class UBA1135; order UBA1135; genus JACKHV01. The sequence goes on along the minus strand of JAUHYB010000217.1, from coordinate 4,238 downwards.
GCGCTCGATGCGCCCGCGGAAGACCACGTAGAGGTCCGCCGTCAGGCCGAGCACGGACTTGATCTCGTGCTCGATGTCGCGCGCGCGCCACTGGGTGCAGATCAGGATCACGTCGACGCCGTGCTCCAGGCAGGCCGCGGGGCTCTGGATGCGCTGGCCCGTGCCCGGCACGTGCGCGCCCTGCTTGCGCGGGTCGGAGTCGATCACCAGCGACACGAGGTCGTCGGTCAGCCCGCACATGTTGATCAGCGCGGCGCCCTTGCCGGTGCCGCCCCACAGCGCGACGGTGCGGCCCTGTTCCTGCCACGCGGCGACCTGCGCGCGCAGCGCGTCGCCCTGCACGAGCGCCGTCTCGCGGAACTCGCGGGTGTGCTCGGCGACGGCGACGGCCTCCTCGGCCTCCGGCGTCCGCGAGCGTCGGCGCACGCGCGGTCGCGCCGCCAGCGTCACGACCTCGTCGCCGTAGCCGCGGCGCACGTCGAGCACCTCCCACCCCGCTTCCTCGAACAGCACGCGGAACGAGTGCTCGGTGAAGTGCGAGACGTGCTCGTACAGGAAGTCGTTGATGCGCAGGTGCTCGAGCGCCTTGTCGATGCGCGGGACCTCCGCCAGGAACAGCGGCTCCTGGTTCGACGACACCGCGCCGCGACGGATCGCGCGCAGGAAGGCCGACGGGTCGGCCAGGTGTTCGATGACGTGGCGGCAGACGATCGCGTCCGGCTCCTCCGACGCGACCTCCTCCTCGCCGAAGTACGCGCGGTGCACGCGCAGCCCGCGCTCGGCGCAGGCGTCCGCGTCCGGCCCCGGTTCGAAGGCGACCGTGTCGACGCCCAGCTCCTTCAGGCGCACGAGGAACTCGCCGTCACCGGCGCCCACCTCGACCACGCGCTTGCCCGCCAGTTCGTGTTCCTCGAACCAGCGGCGCGCCAGCTCGTCCTGGTACGACTGCCAGCCGTGTCCGTTGTTGAAGACCAAGTTCGAGTTCTCGCGGTAGGAGACTTCGCGGCCGTCGAAGCCCGCTTGATAGACGTGTCCGCACCGATCGCATCGACGCACGTCGAGGTCGAAGGTCGGCGAGTCGACCGCTTCCCCCTTCGAGCGCGGCAGTCCCAGCACGCTGAGCGGCACGTCGCTCCAGTAGCCGAGTCGGCCGTTCTCGAGGCTCCCGCAGGCCAGGCAGGACGCCGGCGTGGTCGGGGCTTCGTCGGGGGTAGGGCTCCTCATGGAGCGCCAGATCGACCGTATCGGCCGTTTCCTTGAGGGTCGGGCGCCCTCTCCGCGCGCCCCCCGGTCCGCGGGCGGGACCGGGTCGAGACAGGGTCAGCGGCCCTCGCCGGCGGCCTCGCGGGCCTCGCGCTCGCGGCGCAGGCGCTCCAGGCGCTCGCGCCGGGCCTGCCGGACCTCCTCCTCGGGGTCGTCCGAGTAGTCGAGCACGGTCTCCACGCGGTCCTCGCCGCGCTGCAACACGATCTCCTTGCGCGGGCCGCCCTCCTGCAGCGCGCGGGTCAGCTCGCGCCGCGAGCCCACCTCCGCGCCGTCGACCGTCAGCACGACGTCGCCCTTGCGCCACCCCGCCGCGTCCGCGCGCGAGTCGGGGCTGACGCCGGTGACCTCCGTGCCGGACAGGAACACGCCCATCCGCCGCGGCCGCGGCGCGCGCATCTCGCGCCGGTCGACCAAGCCGTCGAGCTCCGCGAAGCCGTGGGCCGCCAGCGCGATGACCAGCACCGAGTGCCGCACGTCGTCCAGGTCCACCTCGTCGTAGGTGTCGTTCTGCGTGTGGTGCACGTAGGTGTAGCCGGACCACTCCTGCTTCCAGTGGAAGGCCGGGACGCCCGCCTCGACGAAGGGCGCGTGGTCGCTGGCGCCGCCGGTGATGCCGTCGACGGGCTCCACCTCGAACGGACGCGCCGGGTCCAGGTCCGCCACCGGCGCGAACACGCGCTCGAAGGTCGGGTACATCGCCTCGGTCGCCTGGATGCCGCGCAGGTAGTTCGCGCCCTGGTCGTGGTTCAGCACGATCGACGTGCGCTCGAGCTCGTCGGCGTGGTCGCGCACGTAGCCGCGCGAGCCGTAGAGTCCCTGCTCCTCGCCGCTGTACAGCACGAAGCGGATCGTGCGCCGCGGCCGGATGCCCGCCTCGGTGAACAGCCGCGCGACCTCCAGCGTCGTCGCGACGCCGGTGCCGTTGTCCTGCGCGCCCTCCGCGCCGTCCCAGCCGTCGAGGTGCGCCTGCACGATGACGTACTGGTCGGGGAACTCCGCGCCGACCAGGTCGCAGACGAGGTTCACGTTCTCGATCGGGCCCGGCGTGAAGTGGTTGTCGACGTCGAACTCGAGCTGCACGCGCGCGCCGCCGGTGAGCTGCTGTTCGAGCGTCGCGTGGTGGTCGTGCAGCACGGTGACGCGCACCATGCCGCGGCGCTCGGCGAAGTCGACGTCCTGCGACCCGCCGGTGACCAGCAGACCGCTCTCCGGCCCGCGCGCGAGGATGCCGAGCGCGCCGTGCGCCTCGCAGGCGTCGACGAACGCGCGGCGGCGGCGGCCGCTGACGGGCTCGCCGCGCAGCACGACCCAGCGGCCGCGCACGAGGCGCGCGAGCGCGTCGCCCTCCGGCTCCTCCTCGGGCTCCAGCACGGCCAGGCCGCGCACCGGACCGTCGGTGCCGGGCGTCCACGAGTGCGTGATGAACTCGAGCGGACGCGCGTCGGGGTAGACGACGCGCCCCCACGCGGGGCCGCGCTCGAAGCCGGCGGGGTAGGTCCCCCACGGCTCGAGGCGCGGATCCAGCCCCAGCTCGCGGAAGCGCTCCGCCGCCCACGCGAACGCCTCGTCGAGGCCCTTCGACGCGGTCAACCGCCGCGGGTGTTCGCGCGTCAACTCGCGCAGCGTCTCGGCGACGCGCGAGTCCTCGCGGCCCAGCCGCACGAGCTCCGCCGCCGCGCTCGACTCGCCTCCTTCGAGCGCGGGAGTCGTCGGGGCGAGCAGCGGGAACAGGGCGAGGGCGACGGTCGTGATCATCGGGGGGGCTCCGGTCGGAAGGCGCTCCTCGCAGCCTAACCGAGAGTCCCGCCGCGCGCGGAGATTGCGCCGGAGGGCGCCGCGGACGACACTCTGCGCCATGACCGACGTGCGCACCCTCCTCCTGATCCCGACCGACCTCGAGCGCAAACGCCTGGCCGACCAGGGCGGCTTCGAGGACGCCGCCCACGTCGAGCTGTGCGGCTTCGGGCCCATCGCCGCGGCGGCGCGGACGGCGGCGCTGATCGAGCGGCTGGAGCCGCGGCGCGTGCTCCTGGTCGGCATCGCCGGCACCTTCGACGAGGACCGCCTGCCGGTCGGCGAGGCCGCGGCCTTCGGCGGCGTCGCGCTCGAGGGCGTGGGCGCCGGCGAGGGCGAGCGCTTCGTCGCGCCGCCCGCGCTGGGCTTCCCGCAGTGGCCCGGTTCGCGCGACACGACGCCCAGCCCGATCACCGACCGCATCGACCTGGCGGAGGACGGCCCGCTGCTCCTGTCGACCTGCGCCGCGTCCGACTCGGCCGCGCACGCCGCGCTGCGCCGCTCGCACTTCCCCGAGGCATTGGCGGAGGACATGGAGGGCTTCGCCGTCGCGCTCGCGTGCGCCTTGAAGCGCGTGCCGTGCGGCATCGTGCGCGGCGCGTCGAACGTCGTCGGCGACCGCGAGCCGTCGGCGTGGCGCATCCCCGCCGCGCTCGGCGCCGCTTACGAGCGCGCGCGCGACTGGCTGGCGGAGGTCCCCGCGTGACGGATCGGCTGGCGGTCGGCATCTCGACCTGTCCGAACGACACCTTCGCCTTCCACGGGCTGCTGACCGGCGCGGTGCGCCCCGACGGCTTCGACGTCGACCTCGCGCTCGGCGACGTCGAGGAGTGGAACGCGCGCCTCGACGACGGATCGATCGACGTGGCGAAGGGCAGCTTCTCGCTGGCCGTCGAGCGCTCGCGCGACTTCGTCGTGCTGGGCGCGGGATCCGCGCTCGGCTTCGGCGTCGGGCCGGTGTTGCTCGCGCGGCCGGACGCGCCGCCGCTGGACGAGCGCGCGCGCGTGCTGGCGCCCGGGCGTCGCACGACCGCGAACCTCCTGCTGCGCCTCTTGCACCCCGCGTTGCCGCCGGCCGGGCAAGTCGTGTTCAGCGACATCATGCCCGCGCTCGCGAGCGGCGACGCCGACTACGGCGTGTGCATCCACGAGGGTCGCTTCACCTACGAGGCGGCCGG
>JAUHYB010000216.1 GCA_030426745.1 bacterium | reverse complement strand
TCGGGCCGTTGACCAGGATGTCGGTCACGGCCGGGTCGGCCATCAGCGGCGCGAGCGGGCCGATGCCGAGCGTCTCCTCGACCAGCTCGTCCGCGAGGCGCCCGCGCTCGACCGCGTTCAGCGGCAGTTCCTCGGACGCGAGCACGCGCGTGACGAACTCGTTCACCGCCTCGCTGACGACCTCCTCCTTGGCGCCCAGCAGGTTCTTCTCGCCGATCTCGTCCAGCAGGCGCTCGTGCAGGTCCGCCTTGATGCTGAGGTAGTCGACGCCGGAGGCGCGCCGCTCGGTCTCGTCGCGGGACCCCTGCTCCGACCGCGCGCGCTCGGGCCGCAAGCGCGCCGCCGCCGCGGTCGTCAACGCCGCGCGGAAGCGGTTGCGGGCCTCGCGCGAGTCGTCCGTGTTCTCGCCGTAGCCGGCGCCGGTTCCGTTGCCGTTCGTGTGCAGGCTCACGCGAGCACCTCACCTCCCACGCGACCCCCGGCCTGCGCGCGGAACTCCACGGAGGATCCGTTCGCGCCGGGCAGCGACTCGATCTCCTCGACCAGGCGGTGCAGTGACTTGCCGAACCCGAAGCGCCTGCCCGCCTTCAGCGCGTACGGCTGGCCCGTGTTCAGCGCGGTCAACAGCCGCTTCTGGTACGGGAAGACGTGGTCGACCTCGCGGCCCAGGCGCTCGACGACGTCCTCGACGCGCAGCGACCCGGTGACCTTCGGGAAGTTGTAGTTCAGCACGACCCGCTGGCGCCCCTGCGACACGCCGACCTTGCGCAGCACGTCGATGAAGTGCGCGTTGCCGACGACGCTGGGCACCGTCGCGTGGAAGACGACGTAGACGAGGTCCGACAGGTCGAGCGCGGCCATGATCACCGCGTCCAGCATCGGGTAGGTGTCGACGACGACGTAGCGGTACGCGCGGCGCGCCAGCGTCAGGATGCGCGAGAAGCCCTCGTCGTCCACGTGGCTGGCCTCGACGGCGTCCGGCGGCGCGGCCAGGACGTGCAGGCCGCAGTCGCTCTGCACGGCCAGCTGGCGGACGAGCGTCTCGTCCAGGCGGTGGCTCTCGCGGATCGCGTCGACGATCGTCGTGCGCGGCGCGACGTCCAGCATCATCGCCGCGACGCCGAGCTGCAGCGACGTGTCCACCAGCAGCACCTCGCCGGGGTGGCGCATCGCCAGCGCGACGGCCGTGTTCACGCTGATCGTCGACTTGCCGGCGCCGCCCTTGTTGCTGACGAACGACAGCACCTTGCCCATGCGGGCGGAGTCGCGCTGCGCGCGGTTCAGCGTGCGGTCCAGCGTCTCCTGCAGCTCGCTGCTGGACAGCGGGCGGCGCAGGAAGTCGGCGACGCGGGAGCGCATCGCCTCGATCAGGAACTGGCTCTCGCTCTGCTCGCCCTCGAACTGGTCGCGTCGGTACGCGGCGACGACCTGGCACTCGGGCGCCGCGACCGACAGCTCGGTCGCGAGGCTGCGCAGGGCGTCGCAGTCGCTGGGCGACTCGACGACGACGATGTCGGGGCGACGGCTGCGCGCGAGCTCCACGCCTTGTCGCCGGTCGTGCGCGTGGTGCACCAACGGGTGCCAGCGGCGCACGCCTTCGATCGCGGCGTCGAACTCGGCCTTCAACGCGGGGTCGTTCCCGATGAGCAGGATCTGCGGATTCTCCACCTTACGGCCTCCAAGTGTGCGCGCCGGTCAGCGCGCGATGGACGGGGCGTGGATCGCCCCCTCGAGTGCGTTCAGTTGCGCCAGCGTCCAGTCCCAGAGCGCCGGCGGTATGTCGGGTTGCGCGCCGCCGAAGCTCGTGCTGGCGTTGCGGTACGCGATCCAGGGCTTGCCCGGCGACGTCGTGTTGCGCAGTCGCGTCACGCGCATCAGCGGCTCGCCGGTGTTGGGGTCGACGATCGTCTCGCCCCCCGGGCCCGTCGCGACGTCCACGCGCAGGCGCAGGAAGCCGACGACCACGCGCTGGAAGCCGCCGAAGGAGACGCCGCGCCAGATCGGCGCGTAGCCCTCGCCGCGGCCCCAGTAGGCGGGGTCGGCCCAGCCGGGCGTCGACGACGTGCCGACCTCGATGCGCTGGCCGACCACGACCTGTTCGTTGCGGATCAACACGCCGGTCAACCACTCGCCGGACTCGCCGAACACGTAGTGGTCGTACTCGTTGCGCGTGAGGTCCATGTAGCGGTTGCCGTTCTCGTCGATCTCCCACCACAGCTCGTTGTCGCTGAGCAGCACGCCCTCGAAGAAGGCGACGGGGATCAGCCCGATCCCCCACCCGTTCGGCGCGCCCGGCTGCGCCACGCCCACGCGGACGACGGGCCGCGAGTCGGCGATCGTCGTCGCCCGCACGGCCAGGCCGCGGTGGCGGATCGAGAACTCCTCGGTCGGCGCGCTCGAGCCCTGGATGCTCGTGCCGCGGCCGAACAGGAGCGGCAGCGTGCGGCCGGCGCCGGCGACGCGCGGCTCCCACTCCAGCGCCGTGCCCGCCGCGTCGAAGTTGTGACGCGTCCGGCGCAGGCGCACCAGCATCGAGCGCCCGTACGGCGCGTCCGCGGGGTCGGCCGGGACGAAGTCCAGGCGCTGGTAGTCGGGGAACTCCATCCAGCGCGGGTTGCCGCCGATCCCCGTCACGCCGTCGCCGATCCACTCGCCGCTGACCACGTCGCCGTGGCGGCGGTTCAGCGGGTCGTTGATGTCCTCGTCCTCGTCGTAGATGTAGTTGTAGAACAGCTGCGGCGCGCCGAAGGCGGTCTCCGCGATGGAGGTCCCGGCCTGCACGCTGCCCGCGCCGGGCACGTGCTCGAGGTGCGCGCCCGCGCCGAAGCGCGAACCCGGACCGAGGTCGACGCCGACGCGGTCCAGGAAGACCGCGTCCGCGAAGGGCGTGTTGAACTGGCGGCGGCGCCGGTCGCGGGCGTAGGGGTCGCCGCTGTGCGTCGCGTTCAGCGCCGTGTGGTCGCGGTCGCGCAGGATCTCGATCGCCGCCGCGTCGGACGCGGTCTGCATCTGGCGCTGCGTCAGGCGCGCCAGCCCGAGGTCCACCATCAGCGCCGTGATCGCGAACAGCCCGACCACGATCAGCGCGAACAGGACGAGCACCGCCCCGCGCTGCTGCGGGTCGGTCGTCGCCGTTCGGCGGAGGTGGGCGTGGCGGTTCGCGGTGGTGCGCATGGCGGGAGTCCCTCGGGAGGCGGCCCTAGTTGCTGGTCTCGGGGTCGCGGTAGCGCTTCACGCGGATCGTGCGCACCTCGTCGCCGTCGTGGACGCGCATCTCGCTGGTGCCGGCCAGGATCCGCTCGAGCTTCTCCTCGGGGTCGACGTCGACCTCGATCGCGCGGCGCGCCCACTCCTCCTCGTTGCCCGAGTAGACGACGCAGAACAGGCCGTCCTTCGCCTCGAGCGCCTGCAGCAGCCCGGGCACCTCGTTCGCGGCGACCGCGACGGCGATCGGTTGCTTCGAGCCGGGCTCGCTCGAGCCCAGCGCGGGCAGGCGCATCGCGTCGCACGCGACCAGGCGCCGGTGCGTCGCGCCGCGCAGGCTCTCGATCTCCAGCCAGGTGTCCTTCGACAGGCCCTGCAGCGCCTTCTGCGCCTCGTCGAGCAGCTTCTCGTCGATCTCGCGGTGCGCGACCAGGTCGAAGCGGTCCTGGTAGTGCAGCGCCTCGAGTCCGACGACGCGGTCCTTCGGGATCGTCACCATGCGCATGCCTTGCGGCACGAGCGACGCGACGCCCGGGCGCGTGCCCTTCGGCAGGAAGTCGGTCTCCTTGAAGGCCTTGTCCTTGCTCTTGGCGTGCGCCATCACGCGGCCCTCGATGTCGGACCACTTGAGGATCCAGTCCTCGCGGACGTCGTCCTCGTGCACGCGCACGACCTTGAAGTTCTGGATGGCGGCGTCCCAGACGTCGGCGCGTCGGACGGCCTGTCCAGGCTGCAGGTCGCGGGCGGTGATCATCACCGGGACCGTGCGGACGTTCGTCTCCTGCGCCTTGACCTCGCGGCCGAGCGCGGTGTCCACGTACGGCAGCTCGATGTGCTCGGTGAAGTGCAGCGTCAGCAGGACGCCGATCACGCCCAGCACGCCCAGGAGGACGGCCAGGAAGGGGTTGAAGGTCGAGCGCTTGCGGCGCAGCGGTGCGGGGCTCATGGCGGGACTCGTCGTGGAACGGGGTCGGCGGCGGCTCACTCGACGACTTCGCGTCGGAAGCTCGCCTGGCCGGTGATCAACTTGCGGAAGGGGCGCGCTTCACGGCCGAGCACGCGGTGCGCGCCCAGGCCCAGGTCGCCGGCGTTCGGGCCGCTCGCGCCGCCGCCGGCCAGCGTGTAGCCCGCGGGCAACCCGCCGCCGCCGGTCGCGGACGACGCGGGGACGCCGTCGGGCGTGAAGGCCGTCAGGGTCGCGGACTGGAACGGATAGGTGACGCGCACCGACGCGACGCCGGCCCACTGCGGGTCGGGGGCGTCGATGCCGAAGTGGCTCGCGACCTCGCCGTCGGGCAGCACTTCCTCGACCGGGGCGACCCAGTCGACGACGGTCGTCGCGCCGGCGTCGTCGGTCGTGATGCGCGGGATCAGCACGGTCAAGCCGTCCGGCCCCTGCACCAGCGCGCCGGGGTAGCGCAGGTAGTTCGTGTCGCCGACGCGGTCGGCGATGTACAGCGGACGCAGCAGCTGGTTCACGATCGGCAGGCTGTCGAAGTGCGCGTCCAGGTCCGCGGCCGTCGGGTAGAGGTCGCGGTCGATCACCAGCGCGGTCGGGTCGTACACGCGGCCGACGACCGCGGGGTTCGCCAGCGCGCCGTCGAAGTCGATCGTCGCCGTGCCGGGGCCCAGCGAGATCGTCGCCAGCTCACGCGCCATCGCGTGCGCCGCCGACTGGGTGACCTGGCCGGCGAAGATCGCGCGGCCCAGCGAGAGCCCCGCCGCGAGCAGCAGGTAGAGCGCCAGCGCGACGAACGCGAACTCGACGAGCACGCTGCCGCGTCGCGTCGCGCGCGGTCGGTCGGTGCTGCGGGTTCGGGTGCGGTCGGTGCTGGTGCGCTGCATCGTGGCGGTCTCCGTCGGTGAGTTGCCCCCGGAGGGGACCCCCTGCGGCCCGCGAGTCGAGCTCGCGGACCGCCGGGGAAGGTGACGCGCGGGGGTCGCGTCTCAGTCGTCGATGACGTCGCCGGCGCCCGTGCCGTAGACGTTGTCGAGCGTGTTGTCGCCGGTGCCGATCTGCGAGAAGTCGATCTCGTGCGAACCGTTGGCGTTGGTGGTCTTGATCAGACCGTTGCTCTTGATCTGCGTGTCGTCAGCGGCGTCGCTGCTGGGCAGGACGCTGGCGGTGACGCCGATCATCTCGTTCGTCTTCTTGCCGAACAGCGAGATGCCGACGGCGGAGACGAGGGCCACGCCGGCGATCAGCAGGCCGTATTCGACCAGCGCGGCGCCGCGCTTCTTGCGGTTGGTGGTTTTGAGGTTCGGACGCATGTGCGTCACTCCTTCCAGAGGTTCCAATCGGGTGCGATGCGACCGACGTGGTCGCGATCGTTCGTCCGGTGCGGCGCGACCTCGCGGTCGCGGGCGCCGGGCTCGGGATGGCCGCTCACGCGTGCGCAGCGCCGGCCCCCCGTGCTCTCCAGTGCGTGTGCGAGGGCTCGCGTCAGAACGCTTCCTCCCCCGCCGTGGCCAGCAGGCCGGCGCGACGCGACCCGGCGGGTCGGTAGTCGGGCTTGCCGGCCAGCGAGATCTCGTACTGCTCGATCGCCGCGCGCGGGTTGCCGGCGGTCTCGGCGATCAGGCCGCGGTTGAACGCGACGCGCCAGGCGGGCGCGCCCAG
>JAUHYB010000215.1 GCA_030426745.1 bacterium | reverse complement strand
ACGTCTTCGACGAGCACGGCGTCAGCCGCACGGACGGTCCGGACTTCCCCGGGCCGAAGTACGTGACGACGACGGCCGCGGGCGCCGACCTGCACCCCGAGTTCTCCACCGCGGCCGAGTCGTACCACGGCTACCGCGTGTTCGAGCTGATCGGCGGCGAGCTGGGCGAGTACACCTACGACGCCGACGGCGACGGCGCGCCGGACGCGAGCAGCTCGCACCCCGCCCACCGCATCGCGTTCCACCCCACGCCGAACGCGCTGCGCATCGTCTGCGAGTGGAACCAGCCGCTGCGCGACGCGACGGCGACCGTGCGCGGCGACCGCGCGCTGGTGCCCGACGTCGGCCGCCTGCTGCGGCGCCGACCCGCGCCGGACGGCGGCGTGCTGCACGAGGTGCTCGTCGACGTGCCCGCGCACGGCGAGGTCGTGATCCGCCTTGTGGAGGACGACGCGTGATCGCCCACCTCCTGTGGCTGCAGTTCGCGCTGCTGTACCTGCCGCTGCTCGCCGCGTCGCTGGCGATCTACGGCGCGGACTTCGAGCACGCCTCCGGGGACCTCTACCTGTGGACGCCGGCCGTCGTCGCGGCGCTGCACTTCGTGCTCCGCGCGTTCGGGCGGCCGCTGGCGCGGCGCGAGGTCGCCGGGCCGATCCTGATCGCGTGCGCGGTCGTCGTGGCGATCGCGTACCGGCCGCTGCACATGAGCTGGTGGGACGAGCGCAGCACGCAGCAGGCGGTGCGCGTGCTGCTGGTCGGCGTCGCCAGCGTGACGGCCGCCGCGATCGGGGCGTTCCGCGTGGCGGACCAGGGCGGGCCGCGCGCCGGGCGGTCGGCGCGCGCCGTGCTCGCGCTCGCCGCCGCGGGTTGCACGACGCTGCTGTACCCGCTGATGCCGCTCTTGACGCTGGCGGTGATGTACGCGGCCGGCGCCGCGGAATCGGACCGCGACGACGCGCCGCCCGCGCCGCGCCCGCACCTGACGCCCTTCGGCGGCCGGCACCGCTACGCGCTGCTGCTGTTCGCGCTGGAGCTGTCCTTGCCGCTGTGGGACCTGCAGACCGACGCGCGCTGGGGCGCGTTCTACGGCGCGGGCCTCGCCGGCTTCGCGCTGGGCGTCCTGGCGACGCGGCGCTTTCCCGTCACCGCGGCGCTGCTGCCCGCGCTCGGCGCGCTGGCCGTCGCCGCGTCGGTCGTGGATTCGCGGCTCGTCGTGTGCCCGTTCACCACGGTCCTCGTCGGCGCGGCCGCGGGCTGGGTCGCCTTCCCGGTGCTGGACGCCGACCCGCGCGACGGTCGCCCCGCCGGCTTGCGCTGGATCACGCCGCTGTGGATCCTCGGCTTCGTGATGGGATTCGCGCTCAGCGGCAACCGCGCCTTCCTGGAGCTGCGCGCGCTGCTGTGGCTGCCCTTCCTCCTGCGCTGGATCCCGCTGCCGCGCGCCGCCCGCACGAGCTGAACCCATGAAGCCCTTCCGCGCCGTCCTGAAACACACCGCCCGCGCGGTCTTCTACACGGCGGTGGGCGGCGTCGTCGTCGGCGGGTGGTTCTACGTCTCGATCGCGCAGCGCCAGGCCGACCTGCAGGTGTGGCACACCGTCGAGCTCGAGCACGAGTACCGCGGGCCGGGCGACGACCGCGTCGAGGACTTCGACGACTACCTGGCGCTGGAAGACGCGCTGTTCGCCGAGCTGATGCGCGAGGTCTACGACAGCCCCGACGCGCCGCCGCCGACGCGCTGGTCGCGCTACACGCGCGGCGGCCCGCAGGACCCCTCGACGGCGGACCACGCGTGGAACCGCAGCACGGTGCTGGAGCACGACGCGCCCGTCGGCGGCGTGTTGATGCTGCACGGCGCGACGGACTCGCCCTACTCGATGCGCGGGCTGGCCGAGCGCATGCACGCGAAGGGCTGGTACGTCGTGGCGCCGCGCTACCCCGGCCACGGCACGGCGCCGGTCGGCCTGGACGAGTTCGACTGGCGCGACCTGGCGGCCGTGGTGAGCCTGTCCGCGACGCACTTGCGCGAGCGCATCGGCCCCGACGCGCCGCTCGTCGTCGTCGGGTACTCCACCGGCTGCGCCCTGGCGGCCGACCACGCGCTGGCGCGCCTGGAGGGCGAGGACCGCGCGCGCTTCGACGCGATGGTGATGCTGTCGCCCGCGATGGGCGTCTCGTCGCTCGCGGCCTTCGCGAAGACGCAAGGGCGCGTCGCGCGCATCATCGGCGTGCCGAAGCTGGGCTGGACGTCGATCCAGCCCGAGTACGACCCGCACAAGTACAACTCGTTCAGCGTCAACGCCGGCGACCAGGTCTACGAGATCACCGTGTCGGTGAACGCGCGCCTGTCGCGGCTCGCCGGCGACGACGGCACCGTGCACGGCTTGCCGCCGATCCTGAGCGCGTTCTCCGTCGTCGACGCGACGGTCAGCTCCGGCGCGGTGCTCGCGTTCCACGACCGGCTGGCGCGCGAGGACGGCCACGCGGTCCTGATCTTCGACGTCGACCGCACGCACGCCACCGACGACTTCCTGCACACGACGGACCTGGCGCTGCTCGACTCCCTGCCGCCGCGGGACGCGCGCGCGTACGACCTGACCGTCGTCGCGAACGCGTCGGAGGACTCCGACGAGCTGGCGGACTGGGACGACGCGCCCGGCCGCGACGGCGCGCGCGCCGAGCCGCTGGGCCTCAGCTGGCCGCGCGGCGTGTACTCGCTGGCGCACGTCGCCATCCCCTTCCCGCCGAACGACCCGGTGTACGGCCTGGCGCCCTACGGCGACCCGGACATGCCGTCGCTGGGCAACTTGCAGCTGCGCGGCGAGCGCGGCCTGTTCGTCGTCGACGGCGACAGCCGCATGCGGCTGCGCTCCAACCCCTTCTTCGACTACCTGTCGGACCGGGTGATCGCCGCCGCCGAGGCGACGCTGCGCTGAGAGCCCCCCCCGGGACCCGTCGTCGGCCCGAGGCCCGGCGAGGGGCGACAGCGCGAGGAAGGGCGACGACGCGCGGCCGCAGCCGGGTGGGTTCGAGGACGTGTTCTAACGGCCGCCCGCGCCGAGCGGCACCAGCGTCAGCCCGCGGTACTGCACCTCGCAGTTCTCCGCGCGCAGCCCGATCGACCCGGGCGCGCCGCCGACCTGCGTCGCGGTGTTCACGACCTCGCCGTTCAGCCGCACGACGAGCTCGCCGTTCTCCAGGCGCGCGATCAGGTGGTTCCAGTCGCCGGGGCGGTGCTCCGTGTCGCGGATGCGCCGCGCCAGGAGCCCGTTGAAGCGCCGCGCGTCCGCCTGCATCGGGAACTCGCGCACCGCGTGCAGGTCGCCGGCCTCGTTGGTGCCGACGCGCACGTCCAGGCACGACGGCCAGAACATGTCGTCGCGACGCTCGGGGTCGCGGGGCTGGATGCGCAGCATCAACGCCGCCGCGCCCGTCTGCTTGGTCACCGGGTTCATGCGGAAGTCGAGCTCCAGCTCGAACTCGGCGTAGGTCGCGTCGGTGCGCAGGAAGCCCGCGGGCAGCCCGTCGTTCACCAGCAGGCCGTCCTGCACGCGGAAGGCGCCGGGCGCGCGCGAGGGCGTGAACGGCTCCCACGTCCACCCTTCCAGGTCGACGCCGTTGAACAGCTCCACGCGCGGGTCGCGCTCGGGCTCGACGCGGCCGCCGCCGACATCCGGCTCCAGCGAGCGGATCTTGATGTTGCGGAACCACACCGCCGTGCCCTCGTTCTTCAGCACGATCTGCAGCAGCGGGCTGCTCTGCGCGAGCTCCGCGTCCTGCTTCGGGCGGTCGCCGGTCATGCGTCGCGCCCACTCGTCCGGCGACATGCGGTGCGTCGCCAGCTTCACGCCGTTCAGCCACTGCTCGACGCCGTTGCGCGTCGCGACGATGCGCGCCAGGTTGAACTCGCCCGCGGGGCGCAGGATGCGCAGGCCCTGCGCGGCGCCGCCCTGCGCGCCGCCCAGGTCCATGCCGACGCCGCCGCCCGTCGCGTCGGTGACCAGGTGCAGCCCCGCGGCCGCGCCTTCCGCGACGCGCCACTCGAGCTCCAGCTCGAACTCGTCGTAGGTGCGCGGCGCCAGCACCTGGCCGCCCTCCATCGGCTGCACGACCAGCACGCCGCCCTCCGCGCTCCAGCGGTCCGCGGGCAGGCCCTGGCCCTCGTACTCCGACCAGCTCTGCATCGACTCGCCGTCGAACAAGAGTTCCCAGCCCGCCGCGCGGTCCGCCGCCGTCAGGGTGTTCGGCTCCATGCGCGAGATCGACGACGTCTTCCCCGTCGCCGCCCACTCGCACGCGCGGATCAGGAACTGCTGGTACTGCGGATCGGTCTGCGACGCCCAGGTGCGCCGGTCGCCCCAGTCGACGTGGCCCAGCGTCGACGTCACGACGCGCCCGGCGCCGTACTCGCCCAGCAGCACCACCGGCACCTCCGCGGTCTCGCCGGTGAACGGGTCAGCGCGGTCGACGACGCCCAGCACGCGGTGCGATTCCTTCGGCCGGACGCCCAGCAGCAGCGTGTCCTGGTGGTTCGACCAGTCGCCGAAGCCCGCGGTCAGGTCGTGTTGCTCGCGGCCGCGGATCGACACGGGGCCGAACGGGTCGGCGCCGCCCGCGTCGTCCCACGCGCAGCCGACGACCTCGCGGTACGCGTCCCACTCGGGGAACGCGCGCGCCGCGTTGCCGACCGCGACGACGCCGGCGCCGCCTTGCACGCGCTCCAGGAAGTTCGACTCGGCGGGCTCGCCCCAGCGCGCGCCCTCGTAGTCGACGACGATCACCTGGAAGCGCTCGAGCCACGCGTCGTCCGCCAGCGCGCCGTTCGGGTACAGCGCGATCTCGACGTCGAACTTGCCGCAGTCCTCCAGCACCTGGCGCATCCACGTGCTGGTCCAGCGCCAGTCCGTGTCGTTCTCGCCGGTCAGCACGAGCACCGGGATGCGCTGCTGCGCGGCCGCGGGCGGCGCGAGGAGGCCCGTCAGCGCGAAGGCGGCGAGGAACAGCGCGAGAAGCGAGCGTGAACGGCGGAGCGCCGCGGTCGGGATGGCGTGCATGGGGATACTCTAGCGCCGCGCGCCGACCGCGCGCGCCGCCGATCCCCCGCCGACCCTCCGAGGTGCCGACCGTGCTGCACGCCCTGTCCACGCTCGTCGCGACGGCCGCCGTCGCGCTCGCCCCGCACATCGCCGCGCCGTTCCTCCCGCCGTCCGCCGCTCGCGCGCCGCAGGGCGGCGACCCCGTGCGCGCCGGCACGGACAGCGGCCAGGACCTGCGGTCCCCCGTCGAGCGCGACGGCTTCAACGTCGTGATCCTGGGCGACCGCACGGGCGGCGACCGGTCGGGGCTCGCGATCCTGCGCGAGGCGGTGCGCATGACGAACCGGCTGGACCCCGACCTGGTCATGACGGTCGGCGACCTGATCCAGGGCTACGGGCACGCGGACGAGTGGCTCGACGAGATGCGCGAGTACAAGGACATCGTCGCCGGGCTCGAGGCGCCGTGGTACCCGGTCGCCGGCAACCACGACGTGTACGGGTACCGCGGCGAGGCCGGCGGGCGGCTCGCGGAGTACAAGGAGCACTTCGGCCCGCTGTACTACTCGTTCGACTTCCGCTGGGCGCACTTCGTCGTGCTGTTCACCGACGAGATGCTGTCGTTCTCGAACCCGGCGGTGGACCAGAACATGGGACCCGAGCAGTTCGAGTGGCTGCGCGCGGACCTGGAAGCGACGCAGGCGGAACAGGTGTTCGTGTTCCTGCACCACCCGCGCTGGCACCACCGCGGCACGAACTGGCCCGACGTGCACGCGCTGCTCGCGGCGGACGGTCGCGTGCGCGCGGTCTTCGCCGGCCACGAGCACCAGTGGA
>JAUHYB010000214.1 GCA_030426745.1 bacterium | reverse complement strand
TCGCGGTCGAGGGCGCCGGAGGGCATCTCGTCGGCCCCGGCGGGCCGCCCCGCCGGTCGCGACCCCCGGACCGCCCGGGGGACGCGCGGCGACGCGCTCACTCCGCTTCCAGCACCCACGCCGCCCAGGCGGCGTCGAACTCGGCGAAGCTCCACCCGAAGATCGACTGGAACAGGTCGCGCTGCCTGCCGGGCAGGTCGGAGCCGTCGGAGTAGCCCTCGGCGTTCGTGATGCCCTTGATCCCCTTGATGAAGTCGGCGAAGCCGTCGGGGTGCGCGGTCGCGAGGAACTGCACCATCGACCAGGTGGCGAAGTGGTGGTCCAGCTCGAGCTCGCCGTAGTTGTTGAAGCGGATCATCTCCGCCATGCGCGGCGCCTTGCCGGTGCGGACGAGCTTCACGGCCTCGCTGTGCCAGTCGTCCTTCTTCGTCATCTCGGGCACCGAGCCCTCGTCGCCGTCGAAGGTGTTGTACTTCGGGCTGATCTCGCGCTCGAAGAAGTGGCCGATGCCCTCGCGCAGCCAGATGGGCGAGTCGTAGGCGTAGAACTTGAAGCCGTCGAGGAAGTTGTGGCCCAGGTTGAACGCGACGTGCGCGTGCATCGCCGTGTCCGTCTTCAGGCTGCCCTGCTTCTCGTGGATCGTCACCGTGATCGCCTGGCGCGACACGATGTTCCAGCGCTGCGTGCGGCGGTTCGCCAGGCCGAAGTTGTCGCGGATGTACGTCAGGTGCGCGGCTTCCGACGGCAGGATCAGGATCTCGTACTTCGACTTCTCGCCCAGGTACGGCCCTTCGCCCCAGTAGGTCCCCGTCGTGTCCCAGGCCTTCGTGCCGTCGGGGAACACGCTCTCGTCGACCTGCACCAGCGCGAGGAAGCGCTGGTAGAGCTGCTCCGCGCGCTGCGCGTAGAGGTGCAGCCGCAGCCACGGGTCGAGCGACTTCTGCTTCGGCTTCAGGTTCGGCAGCGTCTCCGACAGCAGCGTCAGCTCGCCGAGGATCTTGTCCTTCTCCTTCTGCGGCACCTTGTAGGTGCCCAGCGCGAACCCGATCTTGAAGTGCGCCGTCTCGATCCAGCGGATGTCGCAGGTCGGCAGCGACTCGTCGATCGTCTTCGTGTCCGACTCGCCGAACGCGAAGCCGCCCATCGACACGATGCCGCACTGCTCCCAGACCTCCGGGTCGCCCTCGGTGTAGGGGTCGTTCGCGGGGTCGTTCCTCGGCAGGTCGCGCTTGCCGCGCTGCGCCGGCGCGGGCAGCGCGAAGGCGGCGAAGCACGCGAGCAGGAGGGCGAAGCGGGCGGCGGTGCGGGGGAGGCTGGCGGTCGTCATCGGGGGGATCGGTTCAGATTCTCTTCTTCCACTCGCCCGCGAGTTCGATGGCCTCGAACACGGGCAGCTTGTCGAGCGGCGGCTCGCCGTCGACGATGCCGCGCAGCGCGTTGATCGCGGCCACGCGCAGGGTGTTGTCGGTGTTGTCCAGGAAGGGCGCGACGAGCGGCACGGCCGACTCGCGGTCGCCGCAACCCGCCAGCAGGCGCAGCCCGGCGACGATCACCTGGCGCTTGTCGCTGGCGAGCAGGTCGCGGTAGGCGGCGGTCGCCTCCTTGCCGCGCACGGACTCGAGCGCGACGCGGATCGCCGCGCCGCTGTCCTTCCAGTCCTCCTCGGCGCGCTTCGCCAGGCGCTGCAGGCCCGCCAGGTCGCCGGCGGAGGTCGCGCACAGCGCGGCGGCGAACAGCTCCGCCTCGCTGGACTTGCCCTTCTCGGCGGCGTTCTCCGCGCGGCCGAGCGCGGCGACCGCGGCCTCGCGCACGCCGGCGTCCGGGAAGGCGGCGACGCGCGTCAGGCACCAGACGCGCACGACGTCGCTCTTGTCGTCGAACTCCTTCGCCAGGAGCCGCGTGTGCGGCGCGCCGGTGATCTCGTCGAGCACGTCGAGGATGCGCTCGCGCGCGTCCTCGCCCTTCTCCTTGCCGAGCGCCTTCAGCAGCGCCGGCGCGGCGGCCGCGCCCTCGGCGACCAGGGCGTGGTGGGCCTGCGTGCCCATCTCCTCGGTGTTCGCCTTGCGCAGGCGCGCGACGTCGATCTTCAGCTGGCGGTCGTCGCGCGGCTCGGGCCACTCCTCGAGGCGCTTGATCTCCTCCTCGTCGCGCTCGCCGTCGACGACGCGCGCGGTCGTGGCGGCCTGGGCGAAGGTCGGCGCGGCGCAGGCCGCGAGCGCGACGCACAGCGCCGCCCGCATCCATCGTGTTCCGTTCATCGGTCGGTTCCCTCCAACTCGTACAGCCAGCGCGTGGGGAGCAGGTCGCGCCAGGTCTCCCGGTCGTCGGCGACCACCTCCAGGCGACCGCCCATGCGCGTGGGGTCCAGCGTGAACGAGGCGTCCACGTACGGTTCGCACAGGACCACGCACTCGAAGACCTCCTGCCCGGGCGCGGCGTGGCCGTCCCGCGAGAGCACCTTCGCGCGGCACAGCCGCCCGGGGTCCTCGAAGGTCGCCGTCCATTCTCCCACAGGCGTCTCGCGCAATGCCAGCCAGCCGACGACTCCGAACGTCTGCCAGGTGCCCGTGGTTCGATCCGGTGCAGGCATCTCGCCCGCCTCGACCCGTCGCACGGCGTCGTCCAGGCTCTCGCGGACGTTCCGGAGGCGCGCGCCGCCCAGCTCACGCGCCCGCGCCCGCGGCAGCAGCACGCGGGTCAGCGCGACCCGCCGGCGGTGCGGCAGCGTGTGCGAGGGCGAGACGATCCGCAGCGCCTCCGCCAGCGCGTCGACCTCCGCGGCCGTGATCCACTCGCCGCTCATGCGATAGACGGCGCCGTCGGGCGCGGACTCGGCGACGTCGGGGCCGGCCGCCCGCGGATCGGGAACGTCCGATCCGCACGCGGCGGTGAGGGCGGCGAGCAGCGCGAGCGCGGCGACGCGCGAGGCGCGGCACGAAGCGGCGGCGGGTCGGTGGGGCGGGCGGGGGGACATGCGCGGGAGCGTGCCGCGGAGGGAGCGCGGCGGTGGGCCTAGCCGGCCGAGGGGCCGTGGTTTCCGTCCTCCTCGCCGGGCGGGCGGTCGTGGACGGCGACGAAGCGCAGCGTGCGCTCGAGCAGGAAGCGGTAGGTGTCGAGCACGGCGGCCTCGATGGCGGGGCCGCCGCCCTCCAGCCGCTCGCGCCCGAAGGACCCCTGGGTCTCGACGAAGAGCGACCGGGAGTCCTGGGCGTACGACTCGATCCGCACGGAGTGGGCCGCGGCTCCGCCCTCCCCGGGCGGGAAGGCGAAGCGCAGTCCGATCAGCCCGGCGGGGGCGCCGAAGCCGGACAGCGAGGTCTCGCCGCCGCTCAGGGCGCGGGTCAGGAGCTCGCGGGCGTCGCGGAAGTGTTGCGGGTTCACGAGGCTGCGGATCGTGACCTGTTGCCCCAGGACCTCGAGGTCGCGCTCGGCGCCGACCTCCTCGGCGACCCGCCGCACGCGCGCGGCGAAGTCGTCGCAGGTCAGGCCGCCCATCTCCTCGCGGAACTGGAAGCGGTCGGCCAGGAAGGCGACCTGCGACACGACCCCGGGCCGGGTCGAGGGGTTCGTCAGGATCGGGCCCAGCGGCGTCACCGCGAAGCTCGAGTAGCAGGGCTCGGACTCCTCGAAGAAGCGGTTGTGGACCCGCTGGACCGCGGCGGGATCCGGCGTCCTGGGCGCGTGGAGGAGCTCGCAGGCGTATCCGATCGTTCGCGGCGCGTACCGGGGCATCGGGCCATCCTAGCACCGCGGCCGCCCGGGCCGACCCGCTCTCCCGGGTCCCGGCGCCGCGCGAGGGGGCGGCTGCTACACTCTTCGCCCTCAAGGCCGGCCCTGCGCCCGCCGACAAAAAACGCCTTCGACCTTCATCGCCGTCGGAGAGCCCGCGTATCGACCGCCCGCCTCCGGAACCGCCCCGGAGCGGCCGGACCCTCCCGAATCCCTTCGATCCCTTCCGTAACCATGCACGCCCTGCTCCTCCCCGTCGGTCTCTGCCTCCCGCTCCTCGCCGGCGACGACACCGCCGGTGATCCGCCGCCGGAGACCGGCACCTACCCGCGCGTCTCCTCCGAAGCGATGCTCGCGCAACCGGGGCCCGACCTCGGCGGTCCGCTGAAGGTCGGCGAGGTCACGATCCCGGAGATCGAGATCAAGCGCTACCTCGTGTACGGACCCGGCCGCGCCGCGCTCGAGTTCCGCCGCGTCAACCTCCTGATCGAGGACGAGATGGGGCGCCAGAAGGAGTTCGGCGTCGGCCCCGAGGGCAAGCAACGCGACGCCTCGGACTTCGGCGTCGCCCTCGAGGACTACGACTGGCACTACGCTCACAAGCTCGAGGACTTCCGCACGAACTACCCGTCGCTGGACATCCCGACGGAGATCGCGCGCGCCTACCGCTCGCTGACCTGGTACCGCCACCAGCTGCACCAGCAGTTCCTGTTCGACCAGATCTTCCTGCCGGACGACTTCTCCGAGTGGCCGGAGATCTCGAAGGAAGCGATCCGCGAGCAAGCCGACCAGATGTGGCTCGACGACTTCGAGTCGCAGGCCAAGGTCCGCGCCGACAAGTACGAAGAGGACCTCGCCCTCTGGCAGGCCAAGGTGGACGCCGGCGAGGACGCCGGGCCGAAGCCGCGCAAGTACGTCGAGGACGCCATGTTCCGCTCGATCCTGCGCCAGATGGTGCGGGACACGCTCTACACCTTCACCGAGACGAAGACCGCGCTGCACGGCCTGCCGGCGGAGCTGGTCATGACGATCGACCTCGAGGGTGACGGCACGCCGGAGCTCGAGCTCACGACCGAGGACGTCTGGAAGGACGTCGCGGCCACGATCACGCAGGCCGAGGTCGACGAGGCGCGCCTGTTCCTCGCGAAGATCGAGGCCACGCGCCAGCGCCTCGAGGCCGAGGGCAAGATGCTGCCCGCCGAGGACCTCGACCGCGCGATGGAGGAAGCCCTTGGCGGCTTCAAGGACAACCTCTTCGGCGGCATCGGCATGATCGCCGTCGGCGACCACCGCTTCCCGTCGATGGAGTCGTACGGCCGCTACCTCGAGCTGCACGAGTGCCACAAGGCCGCGATGGAGGACGCGCTGGCGACGCCCGAGGAGGGCGGCCTGCCCGCCCCGCTGCAGGAGCACCTGCCGCGCGCGAACCAGATCATGGGCCTGGCGAAGGTCGACGCGGAAGTGCTGCTGGTCGGCGCCTTCGACGAAGCGCAGCTGAAGTGGCGCGAGAACGGCTGGACCAAGGCCAAGGAGAAGACCCGGGACCTCCTAGCCAAGATCTCCACGAACCACGCCGCCTACGAGGCCGAGCAGCAGAAGAAGGTCGACGCCGCGATGAAGGGCGAGGACTACGAGCCGGCGGAGGAAGTCCTCTCCGACGCGGACTACTGGTTCCGCATGCTCGACGACTACTGCGAGTTCTGGGACGCCCCGCCGCCGCAGCACGGCAAGATGGCCGGCGTCACCTACCGCCAGAAGGGCCGCTTCGGCGAGCGCACGCGCAACGACATGCAGTCGCTGATGGGCGAGAGCTACTTCACCCACTTCCTGACGGGTGAGTCGGCGACCGACGAGGTCTTCTTCGAGCTCGAGCCCGGCGTCGTGCAGGGTCCGATCAAGGGCCCCAAGGGCTACTACCTCGCCAAGGTGATCCGCCGCCTGCCGCCGCGCAGCCCGCTGAACATCCGCGACGAGCGCTACGTCCAGTTCATCAAGGACGACTTCCTGCGCTACAGCCTGATCGGCTACGCCGACGAGGCGTTCGAGAGCGCCGAGGTCAGCGGCCTGGACGGCAACATGTACCTGCTCGACTGAGCGGGTCCCGAACTCGACCGGCGCGGCTCGACGCGAAGGTACCGTGCCGGGTGCGAAGT
>JAUHYB010000213.1 GCA_030426745.1 bacterium | reverse complement strand
GCCAGGACTCCGGGCGCTTGATCCGCGCGCGTCGCGTGCTGGAACAGCGGGATCAGGTCCACGACGCGGTCCGGTTCGGACGTGATGCCGCCGTGGAACATGAACCCGGGGAAGCTGACGATGAAGTAGTTGACCAGCGGCGGGGGCACGACGGGCTCGCCGGGCGACATCGTCGCGAAGTTGAACGTCGGGACGCTGGGCAGCTCGGCCTTCGCCTGCTCGTACTCGGGCGTGCCGGGCTCGTGCTTGCCCGCCTCCCAGTACGGCGCGGCGCTGGCCTCGATGCGCTTCGCCAGCGAGATCGACTGGTCGGTGTTGTAGCCGGGCGGCGGCATCAGGATGCCGAACACCAGGTTCCGGTTGCCGGTGGGCAGGAAGTCGGAAGGCGGCAGGAGCGCCTTCGTGCCGTACACCGACGCGGCGGTCAGCAGCACGACCAGCACCAGGCGCGCGACGACGCTGCCGCCGGTCCAGTAGGTGAAGTCGCCGATCCAGTCGGGGATCGAGCGGAAGAGCGGGATGCCGCCCTTCTTCTGCTTGCCCTCCGGCGCCGGCTCGACCTTCTTCTGCTTCAGCATGCGGCCGGCGCAGACGGGGATGACGGTCACGGAGACGGCCAGCGACAGGAGCACCGCGGCGACGATCGCCAGCGAGATGTCGCGGAACAGCTGGCCGGCCTCGTCCTGGATCATCAGGATCGGGACGAACACGACGACCGTCGTCAGCGTCGCCGCGACCACCGCGCCGAACACCTCGCGCGTGCCGTCGAAGGCCGCTTGCATGGGCTTCTTGCCCATCTCGAGGTGCCGGTAGATGTTCTCCAGCACCACGATCGCGTTGTCGACGACCATGCCGATCGCGAACGCCATGCCCGCGAGGCTGATGACGTTCACCGTCCGGCCGATCGAGATCATCGCCGCGACGGCGCCGACGATCGAGATCGGGATCGCCAGCGCGATGATGCCCGAGCTCTTCACCGAGCGCAGGAACAGCAGCAGCACCAGGATCGCGAGCGCGCCGCCGTACAGGATGTTGTCCTGCACCAGCTGCAACGCGTCGTCGATGTAGACCGTCTGGTCGTACACCTGGCGCAGCGAGAACTTGCCGTTCAGGTTCGATCGTCGCGCTTGCGCCTCGAGCACGCCGCCCGGCGCGTTCATGTCGTCGATCGCCGCCTGGAGGCCCTTCATGACCTCCATGACGTTGACGCCGACCTCCTTCTGGGCGTTGATCGCGATGACCGGCTTGCCCGAGGAGCGCACGAAGCCGGTGGGCTCCTTGAACGTCTCGACGACCGTCGCGACGTCCTCGACGCGCACCGGGCCGGCGTCGGTCTGCGCGATGACGGTCTGCTCGACCTGGCGGGGATCCTCGAACTGATTGACGAGGCGCAGGCGCACGTCGCGCTTGTCCTCCTGCACCTCGCCCGCGGAGATGTTCAGGTTCGACCGCCGCAGCGCGTCGAGCATCTGTGACACGGTGACGCCGCGCTCGGCGAGGCGCACCGCGTCGAAGCGCACCTGCGTCTCGCGCTCGCGGCCGCCCAGCACGTTGATCTCGGACACGCCCTCGACCCGCTCGAAGGTCGGCTTGATGCGGTCCTCGGCGAAGTCCTGCAGCGTCCGGATGTCGAACGTCGGGTCGTCCGTCTCGAAGATGATCCACGCGATGTAGTCGCGGTTGTCCGGGTCGGACGCCTCGATGATCGGTTCATCGGCGTTGTCCGGGTACTCCGGGACCTCGCGCAGCTTGTCGCTGACCTCGCGCAAGGCGAGCTCCTTCGACGTCCCGACCGCGAACTCCAGGCGGATCGTGCCCTGGTTCTGCAGGCTGGAACTCTTCATCTCGCGCAGGTTCGCGACGCCTTGCAGCTTCTCCTCCTGCGGGTCGACGATCTCCTGCTCGATCTCCTCGGGGCTCGCGCCTTCCCAGCGCGTCGTCACCGCGATGATCGTGTCCTCGACGTTGGGCGTCAGCTGGATCGGGATGCGCCGCAGCGCGACGACGCCCGACAGCAGGATCAGGATGACGCCGACGGCGACCGTGACCGGCTGCCGGATGGCTCCACGGATCAGGTTCATCGCTGGGCGGACCCTTCTTCGGCGGGCGCGTCACCCGGCTGCTCCTGGGGGGGCGTGCCGCCGGCGGGCGCGCCGCCGATCGGCTGCGGCAGGATCGGCGCCATCGGGTACAGGCGCTCGTTGCCCTCGACCACGATCTGCGCGCCCGGGCGCAGCGTGCCCGACCGCACGACCGCGCGGGTCGGCGTCTGGAACAGCACCTCGATCGGGGTCGGCGCGGCGCTGGCCGGCTGGCCCTCACCGCCGGGGACGACGCTGTACACGAACGCGCCGACCTGGTTGTAGAGGATCGCGTCGCGGTGGATCGTCAGCATCTCCTGCTCCTCCGCGGTCGGGACCATCGCGGTCACCGACATGCCGGCGGAGATCGGCAGCGTCGTCTCGGCGTCGCCCATCAGCCGGAAGGTGCGGCCGCGCTCGGCGACGTCGGGGATCGCGCGGTAGTCGGTCAGCGCGAACCCCTCACGGCCGGCGCCCAGCCGGACCTCGATCGGTCCGGGGTTCGCGATCACGGCCCCGTAGAGGTCCTGCGGCACCTCGAGCCAGACCTCGAGGTCCTCGGTCGACAGCAGCTCGACGACGGACGCGCCCTCGGCGAGCCACGAGCCGACCTCGGTCATGCGCGCGACGACCGTCCCGTCGAAGGGGGCGACGATCGTCATGTCGGCGATGCGCTGTTCCAGCTTCGCGATCCGCGCGTCGATCACGGCCAGGCCGGCCTCGCTGGCGGCTAGGCGCGCCTCGCCCGCGGCGACGGCCGACTCCGCGTCGACGAGCTCCTTGGGGTTCGCGGCCTTGCGCTCGACGAGCTTGCGCAGGCTCTCCAGGTCGTTGCGCGCGGACTCCAGGTTCGCGGTGCGTTCGCGGACCGTCGCCTCCGCCGGCGGGCGGTCGGCGCGCAGCACGACGAGGTCCAGCTCCAGCTGCGTGGCGTCGAGCCGCGCGAGCACGTCGCCGGCCGCGACGCGATGACCCTCGTCGGCGAGCAGCTCGCGGACCAGGCCCTTCTCGCGCGCGGCCACCTCGCCGCGGCGCGCGGCGCGCAGGCTGCCGGTGACGGGGCGGCGGTTGGTGACGACCTCCTCGCGGACGGCGTCGACCCGGACGGAGGCGGGCGGGCCCTGGGGGGCGGCCGCCGGAGCGGCGGTGGTGAGCGCGGCGAGAGCCGCGACGGGCGCGACGAGTCCGAGGACTCGCGGCAGGGAGCGAGAGTCGATCACGGGGACCTCGATCTTGGGCTGGGGAGGCGGCGCGGCGCTCGCGACGCTGCGGCGCGCGCGTGCCGGTGCGGAGAGGAATGGGACGTTCGACCTGCCGGTCAACCGACGCAAGGAGAGAAGCGCCGGGAGGAACGTCGCGCGGAAGCCGACGGGCCGGGTCGCGCGCGTGCCGTCGCGGGACCCGTCTCGGGGCTTCGAGGGCGAGCAGGATGACGTCCCGGGCCGGGCTTCGCCAAGGGGAGTCCGTGTTTGAAACGTGGCTCCGGCGGCGGCGGGGATCCGGGCGGTCGGGAAGCGCGCGTGGGAGCGGCCTCCCGCCCCGGATCCGCCCCGCCGCCGAGGGGGTCGCGTCGCCTCCGCGCGCCGACGCGAAATTTCGATTTCCCGGAGGAACTGCCGATTCCCAAGCGACCTCGCCGGTGCCAGAATCCGCGCCGAACATGTCGCACGCCCGCCTCGCCGGCTCCTGCCGCGCGCTGTACGTCTTCGACGTCGGCCGCCGCATCGACCTCGGCCACGCTGTCCGCACCTTGCGCGAGTCGCGCACCACCAGCTTCCAGCACAAGAGCGGCATCCCGTTCCGGCAGGAAGCGCCGCCCGTTCGTCTGCCCTGGGACGTGGAGTCCCGCGCGCTGGGCGACTTCGCGACCGACGACCGCGCCGAGGTCTCGCTCTACGCGCAAGGCGTCGTGTGCGTCGGCTGGCGCGTCCCGTTCGACGCGCCGCTCGAGGACCTGGTCGCGCTGTCGGTCGAGCTGTACGACCGCGCCGAGCTGATCGCGCGCTCGCGCGAGGTCGTCGACCAGGTCGTCGCGACCATCGCGGACTCGGTGGAGGGCGCCGGCACGTCGGGCCTGGTCGAGGACTACGTCGTCTTCCAGGTCGCGCCGGTCGCGGACACCGAGGCGTTCCTCGTGGAGCGCCGCGGCGAGCTCGCGCAGCTGTTGCGCGCCGAGCGCGAGCCGCTCGCGCAGCAGGAGGTCGACGACGCCACCGGGCGCCCCGTGTCGTACCAGCGCGACGACCTGTGCCTGGTCGACTGGCTGGCCGCCTTCCTGATGGGGGACGACACCAGCGACGAGCTGCAGGTGCTCGAGTTCGCGACGGCGGAGCTGCTGCTGCTGCGCGCGCTGGACGTCCGCCTGGACGCGGGCATCGCCGAGGCGCACCGCTTGCTCGCGCGACGTCGTTCGCCGCTGAACCTGTTCGGCGGCGGCACCCGCGACCTGGAGCGCATCGCGCGCCTGCAGGCGGACGACGCGCTGCTGAACGAGGGCATCGAGAACGCGCTGAAGATCGTCGGCGACGACTACCTGGCGCGCCTCTACCGCGCGTCGGCGGACCGCTTCCACCTCGAGGACTGGGGTCGTACGATCGCGCGCAAGCTGGACGTCCTGCGCAACGTCCAGGAGAGCACCGCGGGCCTGACGGCGCACCGCCGCTCCGAGGCGCTCGAGTGGATCATCATCGCGCTGATCGCGGTCGACATCGCGATCTACTTCGTATGAACCATGAACTGCCGGGCTTCCGCATCCAGCGGCAGCCCGACGACACCACCTGCGGGCCGACGTGCCTGCACGCGGTCTACCGGTACTTCGGCGAGGACGTCCCGCTGGGGGAGCTGCTCGCGCAGGTCCCCAGCCTGGAGGGCGGGGGCACGCTCGGCGTCCTGCTGGCGACGCACGCGGTGCGGCGCGGCTACCGGGCGCGCGTCATCACCTGGAACATCGACGTGTTCGACCCGACCTGGTTCGAGCCGGGCGCGCCGCCGCTCGTCGACAAGCTGCGCGCGCGCATCAAGGCGCGCCGTGCGCCGAAGCTGCGCGTCGCGGCGCGCGCGTACGTCGACTTCCTCGAGGCCGGCGGCGCGGTCGAGTTCCGCGACCTGAACCCGGGCCTCCTGCGCAAGTACCTGAAGCGCGGCGTGCCGGTGTTGACCGGCCTGTCGGCGACCTTCCTGTACCGCGAGCCGCGCGAGATCGCGGACGAGAACCGGCCCGACGACGTCGCCGGCGACCCGTCCGGCCACTTCGTGGTGCTGACCGGTTACCGCGCCGCCGAGCGCGAGGTGCTGGTCAGCGACCCGCTGTACCCGAACCCGCTCGCCGCGGAGCACACCTACCCCGTCGACATGGACC
Organism: bacterium; assembly: GCA_030426745.1. GTDB lineage: Bacteria > Planctomycetota > UBA1135 > UBA1135 > JACKHV01. Next base: position 478 of record JAUHYB010000213.1, on the reverse strand, counting down.
GACTGATCGGCGCGATCTACCTGGGCGTCCTGACCTACGACGCGAACCTCGTGGTGATCGAGCCGCGCAAACCGTCGAAGGAGGCGGCCCGTGCGTAAGCTGGTCGTCGTCAGCCGTCCGTCCGACTGGCCGCTCGCGCTGCCCGGCGTCGAGGTCGTCGCCGCGCGCGACTACCTGGTCGACGCGCGGTGGGCCGCCGAGCGCGGCGTGCGCGCGTACAACCTGTGCCGGTCGTACCGCTACCAGTCGGAGGGCTACTACGTCTCGCTGCTGGCCGCCGCGCGCGGGCACCGGCCGTTCCCCAGCCTGATGACCGTGCTGGACATGAAGAGCCGCGCGGTCGTCCGCATCGTCGACGAGGAGCTCGAGGAACTCGTGCAGCGCAGCCTGTCCGAGATCCGCGCCGACCGCTTCGAGCTGTCGGTGTACTTCGGCCGCAACCTGGCCAAGCGCCACGACCGGCTGGCGTCGAAGCTGT
>JAUHYB010000212.1 GCA_030426745.1 bacterium | reverse complement strand
CGACGGGTGGGAAGCGCCTTCGGCGCTTCCCACCCGTCGGTCGTTATTCCGGAGGAAGGTGCCTGGCACCGTATTCCTGTCGACGCGGCGCGGCGGTCACCCCTCCGGCTCGCCCTGCTCGATCCAGTCGCGCAGGATCACCAGCGCGCTCCACGAGTCGCGGCGCGCCTTGCGCTCGTCGCCGAAGTGCCCCGCCTCCTTCAGGAGCGCCTCCGCCGTCTTCGTCGACAGGCGCTCGTCCTGCTTGACGATCGCGACGTCCGGCAGCGCCTCGGTCAGCGCCTCCACGAAGCGCTGCACGTCCGCCGCGCGGCCGCCCTCGGTGCCGTCCATGTGCATCGGGAAGCCGACGACGAGGTGCGTGGCGCCGCGCTCGCGCGCGAGCTTGGCCGTGTAGCGCACGAGGTCCGGCGAGCCGCCCGGGCCGGTCCAGACCTCCAGCGGCCGCGTCGCGATGCGCAGCGGGTCGGTCGTCGCGAAGCCGGTGCGCTTCGTGCCGTGGTCGACGGCCAGGACGGGGCCCTTCATCGCGCGCGCTAGAGCTGGTCCGGCGCCTCGACCTCGAGCCGCGCCACGATCGCCTTGACCTCTTCCGCGCGGTCGCGCGGGCACACGAGCACCGCGTCGCCGCTCTTCACGACGACCAGGTCGCGGACGCCGACCAGCGCGACGAGCGTGCCCGCGTCGCCGTGCACGATGCAGCCCTCCGCGTCGCGCGCGACGACCTGCGCCCCGCCGCTCTCGTGGTTGCCGGAAGCGTCCGGCTCGACGACCTCCGCCAGGCTCGGCCACGACCCCACGTCGTTCCACGCGAAGTCGACGGGCACCACGCTGACGTTCGTCGCGCGCTCCATCACGGCCACGTCGATCGCGCGGCCCTCCAGCGCGCCGTACGCGCGCGCCAGGTCGACCGGGTCGGTCACGCCGTCGAGCGCGTCGTAGATGTCGACCGCGTGCGCGCGGATCGCCGACAGGATCGCGTCCGTGCTCCACACGAAGATGCCCGCGTTCCACAGGTAGTCGCCCGACTCCAGGAACTTCGCGGCGCGCGCGGAGTCCGGCTTCTCGACGAAGGCCGCGACGTCGCGCACCGACCAGTCGCCGCGGCGCGCGCGCTCGTCGCCGGACCGGATGTAGCCGTATCCGGTGGCTGGGTGCGTGGGGCGGATGCCGAGCGTCACCAGGCGCTGCGTGTCGCGCGCCTCGTCGACGGCCGCGGCGAGCGCGGACCGGAAGCGGTCCTCCGGCCGGATGACGTGGTCGGCGGGCAGCACGATCTGGACGGCCTCGGGGTCGCGGCGGTGCACCTCGAAGGCGGCCAGCGCGACGCAGGGCGCGGTGTTGCGGCCCTCGGGTTCGACGACCAGATTCTCGCGCGGCAGGTCGGGCACCGCCTCGGCGACGCCGTCGGCCAGCTCGGCCGAGGTGACGACGAGCACGCGCTCGATCGGGACGAGCCCCTCGAGCCGCGCGATCGTCCGCGCCAGCATCGGCGTGTCGCCGGCGATCGGCAGCAGTTGCTTCGGCCGCGCGCGGCGGCTGGCGGGCCAGAAGCGCGTGCCGGCGCCGCCGGCCATGACGACCGCGTAGGTCGCGGGCGAGTGCTTGGGCTCGGGCATGGCGGGAGTGTAGCGAGCGGCCGCGCCGCCCGCTGCCGGCGCCCCGGCTTCCGTCGCGGGCGTCCTCCCGCGGGCGCCGTCAGAAGCGCGCCGGCAGCTCGGACTGCCGCGGCAACGGCAGGCCGCGCGGGTCGCCGTCGACGTCCTGGAACAGCCGCGTCCACGCGCCCTGCAAGTACACCTGCGGACGCGACATGTCGCCGCGGATCGCGACCTCCAGCAGCGTGTTCTGCACGAGGTACACGAGCTCCGTCAGGATCTCGACCTTGTCGACCAGGCTGTAGCGCAGCTCCAGGTCCATCGAGAGGCTGCCGTCCAGGTCGAGCTCGCCGTCGCCCTCCAGGCTGAACAGCGGGCTGTGCACGTGGACCTCGTCCAGCGTCGCGCGCCCGTCGCGCAGCCGGAAGTCGCACGACATGCTGTCGAAGACCGCCGTCGCGTCGAAGCCGAGCTGCGAGAAGAGGTCGCGGAAGACCGGCACCGACCACAGGCGCGTCTGCGTCAACTCGCCGCCGCCGTAGCCCTCCAGCGACAGCGGGTCGTCGAGCCGCCCGGCCAGGCGCAGGCGCGCGTCGAGGTCGCCGCGGTCGGCGATGTTCTCGGCGAAGACGCCCTCGAGCAGGCGCGCGACTTCGACGCGCTCCAGCTCGACCGCGAGCAGGAAGGGGAACGGCTCGACCAGGTCCACCGCCAGCGCCGTCGCGGGCCGCACGTGGTCCGACTCGCCGTCGACCAGCCCGCGGACCGTGCCGCGCTCGAAGGTGCCCTGCAGCTCGTCGATCGACAGGCGCGAGCCGTGGTAGCTGACCAGCATCGACGCCGGGCCCAGCTCGCGCTCGGCGATCTGGCCGTAGAGGTCCTCGATGCGACCCCAGCCGTGCACGCCGCCGGCGTCGACGACGAGCTGCTCGACGCGCCCGTTCGCCGAGCGGAACGCCAGGGGCAGGCCCAGGTCGAGGAAGCAGTCCGACAGCACCACGTCGCCGGACATGCGCGTCTCGCGGCGGCCGTCGGCGCGCTGCTCCAGCGTCAACGACGCCGCCGGCACGTCGAGCCGCCCGCGCCACGCGAGGTCGTCGAACAGCGCGCGCGTCGTCTTCTCGTCCAGCAGCACGCCGAGGTGCTCCGCGTCGAGCGGCACGCCCGTCGCCCGGAAGTCCAGGTCCAGGCGGAAGCCGCCGTCCTCCGGCACCAGGCGCAGGCGCTCGGCGTCGACCTGCGTCTCGGCGAAGGTGCCGGACAGCGCGCCGCCCGAGACCGCGCCGTCCGCGACGTCGAAGTACCCGGTGATGTCGTCGAGGTGCATGCCCGAGCCGGCGTCGAGCCGCGCGCCGCGCAGGTGGAAGCGGTGCTCGCCCGGCACGGCGCCGGGGACCGCGCGCGAGAAGTCGGCGCGCGTCTCGAAGTCGATGTTGCCGACCACCGAGATCGACTCCTCCTCGGCCGCCTCGATCAACCCCGCGCCGGTCGCGCCCGCGAGCGTCGCGTCGAGCTGCTGCAGGAAGGCGGTCGGCCGCCGGCGGCCGTCGTCGTCGGTGAACAGGCGCAGGCCCGCGCCGCGCAGGCGGAACTCGCCCGGCTCGCCGGGCAGGAAGTCGCCGCGGAACGACACGGTGATGTGCCCGGGCCACTCGCCGCGCAGCACGGGGACGCGCGTCGTGACGGCGGGCTTCACCGCCGGATCCAGCGGCACCTCCGCGCGCACGAGCACGCCGCCGCGCACCGCGTCGGCGCGCACCGGGAACGCGACGGGCGTGACCGAGACGTTGCCGCTGGGCGCGATGCGGAACGCGAACTCGCGCGCCGCCGCGCCGCGCCGCCGCAACAGCGTGGCGGTCAGGTCGGCGCGGCCCTGCGGCGCGTACTCGTCGATCACGGCGCCGACGTCGGGCAGGAAGTCGTCCAGCACCGGCCGCACCGGGCCCTCGAAGTCGACGGCCGACGCGCGCAGCTGCGCGACCTCGAGCTCCGGCGGACCGTCCGCGTTGCGCGAGTCGGTCGGCGCGCGCAGGCGACCCTGCAGCCGCACGCGGTCGCCGCCGGTGACGGAACCGTCCGCGTCGAAGCGGACGGCGACCTCCTCGTCGCCGTCGCTCAGCACCTCGAGCCGGCCGGACACGCGCTCGAAGGCGACGGGGAACAGGCGCGGCGTGATCGCGAGCCCGTCGAGCTGCACGCGCACGTGCGTCACGGGGAACGGGAACTCGGCGCGGCTGGAGACGCGCAGCTGCCCGGCCGACACGCCGCCGCGCGGCGCGTAGTCGTCCCACGCGGTCAGCGCGGGCCGGATGTCGCCCAGCCGCGACAGCGCGACGCGCAGGTCGTCGTCGACGGCGATGCCCTCGCTCTCGATGAGCAGGTCCATCTCCATCATCCCGTAGCCCGGCGCCAGCGGCGACAGGTCGACGCGCGGCGACCAGGTGTAGAACCGCAGGTCCACCGGCCCGCCCTTGTGCCGGCCGGAGACGTTCAGGCCGACGTAGTTGCGGCGCGCCAGCCGCGGCGTGTACGCGAACGCGCCGCGCGCGGACTCGACCCGCGCCGGCATCGGGAAGCCGAAGGGCGGCTTGCCGTCCAGCCGCGGCACGCCCAGCCACGACATCTCGATGTCGCCGGCGTCCTCGAAGACGGCCAGGGTCTCGAGGTGCGACAGCGGCGGCGCGTCGGGCGTCCAGTCGTCGAACAGGCGCAACGCGACGGTCAGGTCGACGTGCCCCTCGGCCTCGGCGGAGGTGTCGACGGCGTTCAGCTCGCGCGGCTTGCCCAGCAGCTCCAGCAGCGGATCGCCGAGCGGCATCGCCTCCAGGCGCGTCCACTGTTCCAGGTGCGTGCCCGGCGTCGACGCGCGGCCGACGCGCACGCCGCCGTCGAAGCGGTGCCCTTCCCAGCGGCCCGCGAGCGTCCCGCGCCCCGACCACGCGTCGGGCGTCCACAGCGTCTGTTCGCCCGTCGGCGCGTACTCCAGCGCGAGCTCGACGTCGACCTCCTCGACGCGCTGGCCCTCGAACGGCAACGCGACGGCGCCGCCGGCGAGCGACACGCGCAGCCGACCCTCGGGCTCGTCGCGCCCCGTCAGGCTGAACGAGCCGGAGGAGGACAGCGACAGCGTCCCGCGCGGCTCGAGCTGCGCGAGCGTCTCGAGCGCCGGGACCTCCGGCACCGCCCACGCCGCGAGGTCGATGTCGCGGCCCCAGCTCTCGACGCTGAGCCGCCCGCCCGGCAGCGCGCGCCCGCGCACGTGCACCTCCGGGTCGCGGTAGCCCTTCCGCGCGACGGGGCGGAAGCGCCCGCGCAGCTCGGCGTCCTCGGTGCTGTTCGCGTCCAGGTCGAAGGCGAGCTCGCCGACGGGCACGGCGGCGCCGTCCGGCCCTTCCAGCGCCAGCGCCAGCCCGCGCACGCGCATGGACGGCAGCGGGCGCGGCGCGCGGTCCTCCTCCGGCGTGCGCACGCCGACGGGGGACAGGTCGAACAGACCGCGCAAGCTGTTCACCAGCCGCGGGCCGTACCGCACGCGCCCGCCGCGCACCTCGACGTGCGAGACACGCGCGCCGCCCTCGCCGAAGAGGTCGAGCGACACGCGCACCTCGTCGGCCGCCAGCAGCTCGCCGTGGTCGGTCACCGCGAAGCCCGTGAACACGACGGCGGGCTCCATCCAGCGCACGTCGACCTCGGCCAGCGCGAGGTCCGCGCCCATGGAGCCGAGGCGCGCCTGCAGCCAGCCCTCGGCCCAGCGCGTCGCCAGGCCCGAGCGCTCGATCACCTGCACGGCGACGACCGTCACCAGGAGCGCCCAGCCGACGGCGCGGAACAGGAGGATCAGCTTGCGCAGGCCTTGCATGGGGAGGGCGCGGTGGGCGCGCGGTCGTCCGCCGCGGACTAGCGCGGCGCGGGCGGCGCCGGTTCGGGCGGCGCCGCGAGTTCCGCCGGTCGCAGGTCGTCGCCGAGCACGCCGCCGCCGACGGGCACGCGCTGCACGCGCTTGCCGATCGAACAGGTGATCTCGTAGGGGATCGTCCCCGCGCGGCGCGCGAGTTCCTCGACCGGCATGCAGACGTCGCCGTCACGACCCAGGAAGGTCGCCGCGTCACCCACGTGCACGCCGGGGATGTCGGTCACGTCCAGCGTCGTGTAGTCCATCGAGATGCGCCCGATGATCGGCGCGAAGCGCCCGCGGACGATCGCTTCGCCGCAGCCGGACAGCCGCCAGGGCAGGCCGTCGTTGTACCCGATCGGCAGCGTCGCGATGCGCGAGGGCCGCGGCGCGACCCACTGGCTGCCGTAGCCGACCGGCGCGCCGGCGGGCAGGTCCTTCAGGAAG
>JAUHYB010000211.1 GCA_030426745.1 bacterium | reverse complement strand
GTCGGCTGGCTGGCGGGGTCCAGCGTGCTGCTGGCCGACGGCGTGCACTCCGCGACCGACCTGGTGTCGAACGCGATCGCGTGGATCGGCCACCGCGTGGCGCAGATCCCGCCGGACGAGGACCACCACCACGGGCACGGCGGGGCCGAGGCGCTCGCGGCCTGCGCGGTCGGCCTGGTCGTGATGGCGGGCGGCGTGGGCGTCGTCTGGAACGCGTTCGGCATCGCGGGCGGCGTCGAGCCGGGCACCTACGGCACGCTGGCGGTCGTCGTCGCGACGGCGTCGGCGCTGGTGTGCGCGCTGCTCGCGGCGTGGACGCTGCGCGTCGGGCGCGCGCTGAACAGCCCGAGCTTGACGGCGCTCGGCCGGGACAAGCGCTCCGACAGCCTGACCAGCCTGATCGTGCTCGTCGGCATCGTCTGCGCGCTGGTCGGCCTGCCGTGGCTGGAGCCGTGGATCGCCGCGGGCATCGGCGTCTACGTGACGTGGCTGGGCGGCGTCTCCTTCCGCGAGGGCCTCGACGTGCTGATGGACCGCGTGCCCGAGCCCGGCATCCAGGAGGAGCTGCGCGACCTGGCGCTGCAGGTGCCCGGCGTGCAGGGGGCCTGCCGCGTGCGCGTCCACCCGCTGGGTTCCACCTGGGCCGTCGAGCTCGAGATCGTCGTCGACGGCGAGCTGACCGTCGCCGAGGGTCACAAGCTGGCGCACGAGGTCGAAGCTCGGCTCACACGCGCCCGGGACCGGATCGTACGCGTCCAGGTGCACGTCAACCCCGCCTGACGGCCCGCCGACCGCGGGCCGCCGGCACGAAGGGCGATCCCCGTCCGACCGTTCCAGGCTCTCGAGCCTCGCGAATCGCCGCTCTCGGCGGCCACGCACGCGTTTCTGTCCTTGCGGCGAGGCGCGCGCTGCGCGGAAGATGGTCGGCCGATCGTCCGATCCAACGCACCGCGAACCGGGCCCGCGTGCCCGTCGACCGGCCCATCGACCGCCCATGATTCGATTCCTCCTCGCCGGCGCGCTGGCGCTGTTCCAGCTCGTCGCGCCTGCCTTCGCGCAGTTCGGCTTCGGCCCGGACGACTCGCACGTCACCTTCGACCTCTACCACCGCGTCGAGGGGGACGAGGTCCAGGTCGCGATCCGCGTCAAGCTGGACCGCCACTGGCACCTCTACCACGACGAGCTGGGCGGGGAGGGCGCGGTCGCGGCGCCGACGGTGATCACCTTCGAGTCGGACTCCGCCGAGTTCTTCCCGGCGATCCTGCCGAAGCCCGAGCGCGCCGAGCAGCCGGACTTCGGCACCTGGGTCTGGCAACACGAGGGGCGCTTCGTGATCCACGGCCTGGGCGAGCTGGACGATCCGGAGGACGCGGAGGACTTCGACTTCACGGTGAAGATCGAGGGCCAGATCTGCGAGACGGACGGCGTCTGCATCCCGGTCGACGAGACGCTGACGTCGAAGGGCGCGGGGCCCGACGCGGTGTGGGACGACATGCCGCCCTACGAGGCCTTCGTCGCGAAGGAGAAGGGCGAAGCGTGGCCGCCGGCGGAGGGCGAAGCGCAGGACGGGGGCGGCGACGCGGACGCAGCGAGCGCGATCTTCGACGAGGCGCCCGAAGCGCTCGAGGTCGAGGAGCTCGACGTCACGCTGCACGTGCGCGAGGACGGCGACACGGTCGAGGCGGTCGTCGTCTTCGACATGGACGAGCACTGGCACATCGGAGGCGATGTGCTGCGCGACGACGGCGAGGAAGCGTGGGCCGCGCCGACCGTGCTCGAGCTGCGGGGCGAAGGCGTCGCCTGGAGCGCGCCGGTCTTCCCCGAGCCGTACCGCTTCCAGGACGCGCACGGGTCGCCGTGGTTCTTCGCGCACGAAGGGCGCGCCGTCGTCTACGCGCGCGGCGAGAAGACGGGCGACGTCTCGGGCGTGGAGGCGTGGTACACGGGCCAGGTCTGTGACGACGCGGTGTGCCTGCCGATCGCCGGCGCGGTCGCGTCGTCGGGCGCGGGCAGCGACGCGGACTTCGCCGCCGGGCGCGCGCGGTACGACGCGGTCACGAGCGGCGGCGCGAGCGACACGGACGGCGGCGGCGCGGACGGCGCGATCGCCGCAGGGGGCTCCGGCGGCGATGCCCCGGACACCGGCGGCAAGAACGAAGGCCTGCTGCAGTTCCTGCTGCTCGCGGTCGGCGGCGGCCTGTTCGCGCTGGTGATGCCCTGCACCTACCCGATGATCCCGATCACGATCAGCTTCTTCACGAAGCAGGCGGACGCGCGCGGCGGATCGGTGTTGCCGTTGTCGCTCGCGTACGGCGCGGGGATCATCCTGATCTTCGTGTTGATCGGCGTCATCCTCGGCCCGCTGATCCTCGTCTTCGCGACGCACTGGGCGACGAATCTGATCATCGGCCTGGCCTTCCTGTTCTTCTCGCTGGCCTTGTTCGGCGCGATCAACCTGCAGCCGCCGGCGTTCCTGATGAGCGCGGCGGGCAAGGCGTCGATGCAGGGCGGCTACCTGGGCGTGTTCTTGATGGGCGCGACGTTGGTCGTCACGTCGTTCACGTGCACGGCGCCGTTCGTCGGAACGTTGCTGGCGGCTGCAGCGAGTGGCGAGGAGTCGAACCTCACGCGCATCGCGTTGGGCATGGGCATCTTCGGCCTGACGATGGCGGTCCCGTTCTTCTTCCTCTCGCTCGTGCCCGGTCGCATCTCCGCGATGCCGAAGGGCGGCGAGTGGATGAACACGATCAAGGTGACGCTCGGCTTCGTCGAGGTCGCCGCGGCGCTGAAGTTCATCTCGAACGCGGACGTCGTGCTCGAGTGGGGCGTCCTGAGCCGCGAGCTGTTCCTGCTGCTGTGGGCCGTGCTCGCCGCGCTCGCGGCCGCGTTCCTGTTCGGCTGGATCCAGATCAAGGGCAAGCGGCCCGAGGAGGTCGGCGCGTCGCGCTCGGTCTTCGCGATCGCGTTCCTCCTGTTCGGCGTCTACTGCTGGCACGGCTACACCGGCCACCAGATGGACAACATCATGACGGCGCTGGCGCCGCCGTACTCGTCGGCGCTGCCCGGTCACGCGTCGAGCGCGGTCGCGGGCCCGCAGGCACCAACGCGCGTGATCGTTGAGGACGACTACGACGCCGCGCGCGAGCAGGCGATCGCGCAGGGCAAGCCGCTGTTCCTGAACTTCACCGGGCACACCTGCGTCAACTGCCGCCAGATGGAGCTGAAGACGTTCCCGAAGCCGGCGGTGGCCGCGATCCTGAACCGCATGGTCGAAGCGCGCCTGCACGACGACTCGACCGACAAGGAGCGCAACGACCGCATCAAGGCGCTGAAGCAGCGCTTCGCGAACACGATCGGCAACCCGACATACGTGTTGCTCGACCCGGAGAGCGAGACGGTCGTCGCGGTTCGCAAGGGCGCGCTGATGGACGAGCAGGAGTTCGCCGACTGGTTGAGCCAGGGTCTGAACTAGCACGCGCGACCGGCGAGGAACGAGAGCGGGGCACCGATCGGTGCCCCGCTCTCGTTCGTTCGTGCCTCGCGCGCGCCGGTCGGCGAGCTCCGGCGCCTTCGCGCCCCTACCCGAAGCCCAGCAGGCGCCCGCCCTGATAGACGATCAAGCTGGCGACGTACGCCAGCGCCGTCATGTAGACGAACAGGAAGGTCATCCAGCCGTACGACCCGCTCTCGCGCTTCACCGCGGCCAGCGTGCTCATGCACTGCGCGGCCAGCGCGAAGAAGACCATCAGCGACAGGCCGACCAGCGGCGTGTAGACCGGCTCGCCGTCCTCGCGCGTCTCGGCCTGGATGCGTTCGCGCAGGCTCGCGGACTCCTCGTCGACCTCGTCGCCGACGCCGTACACGACGCCCATCGTGCTGACGAACACCTCGCGCGCCGCGAACGAGCCGATCAGGCCGATGCCGATCTTCCAGTCGAAGCCGAGGGGTTCGATCACCGGCTCGATCGCGTGGCCCAGCCGCGCGCCGTAGCTGTGGCGGAAGACGTCGCCGGCTTCCTCCTCGTCGAGCTCCGCGAGGCGCGCGTCGAGCGGATCGCCGGACAGCACCTGCGCCGCGGCGTCGCGCTCGGCGGCGTAGTCGCGGTCCAGCGTCGGTTCCTTGGGGAACGACAACAGCAACCACAGGCCGATCGTGCAGACCAGGATCACCGTCCCGGCCTCCTTCAGGAACACGCTGCTCTTCTGCAGCATCATGCGCACGACCGACGCGAGGCGCGGGCGGCGGTAGGGCGGCAGCTCCAGCACCAGCGGGATCGGCGGCGCCTTGAACAGCGTCTTGCCCAGGAGGCCCGCGACGGCGAGCGCGCACACCGTGCTGAACACGTACATCGCGACCATCAGGCCGCCCTGCACCGGCACGAAGCCGAAGACGGTCGACGGCGGGAACAAGGCGCCGATGATCAACGTGTAGACCGGCAGGCGCGCCGAGCACGTCATCAACGGCAGCGCCAGCATCGTGATCATGCGGTCGCGTCGCCGCTCCATCGTGCGGGTCGCCAGGATCGCCGGCACGGCGCACGCGAAGCCCGACAGCATCGGCACGAACGCGCGCCCGTGCAGGCCCAGCCGCCGCATGATGCGGTCCATCAGGAACGCGACGCGCGCCATGTATCCGGTGTCCTCCATCAACCCGATGAAGAAGAACAGCATCAGGATCTGCGGCAGGAACACGACGACCGATCCGACGCCGGCGATGATCCCTTCCGTGAGGAAGTCGCGGAACAGGCCCGCGGGCAGCGCGGCTTCGATCCAGCCGCCGACGGCGCCGAACGCGCTCTCGACCAGGCCGATCAGCGGGTCGCTCCAGCTGAACAGCGACTGGAACACGACGCCCATCGCCAAGAGGAACAGCGCGAAGCCCGCGACCGGGTTCAGCAGCACGGCGTCGATGCGGTGGGTCATCGACTTGCGCTCTTCCGAGTCCGCGGAGAGCGCCGGCGCCGCGTGTTCATCGATCCACGCGTAGCGCGCGGTGATCACCTCGTTCTCGATCTCGCGCCCGGCGCGTTGCGCGGCGTCGCGGCGGCCGGCCACGATCTCGCGCAGCCGGGTGGGCACACCATCGAGCTCGTCGTCGTCGTCGAGCGACAGCAGCGCCCACAGCGCCAGCGCGTCCCCGCGCCGCGCGTCGCCGTTCGCCCAGGTGTCGGGCAGCGCGGCGCGCACGCCCGAGATGTCGTCCTCGAGCTCGGAAGCGCCCGGGCGCCAGAAGGGCGCCGCGCTCCTCGGCGGCGCGTCGAGCGCGCGCGCGACCGCGGCCTTCAGGTCCGCGACGCCTTCACCGGTCAGGCCGGAGAAGCCGACCACCGGCACGCCCAGCGCGCGCGACAGTGCGTCGACATCGAGCGTCTGCCCGCGCCGCGCCAGCATGTCGTTCATGCTGAGCGCGATGACGACGGGCGCGCCGGTCTCCAGCACCTGCAGCGCCAGGTACAGGTGCCGCGACAGCTGCGTCGCGTCGACGACGACGACGACCAGGTCGGGCCGCTGCTCCGGCGGCAGGCCGCACACCGCCTGCACGGCGATCTGCTCCTCGCGGCTGCGCGCGGACAGGCTGTAGCTGCCGGGAACGTCCAGCAGGCGCACCGCGCGGCCGTCCGCGACCACGGCGCGACCCTCGTGCCGGTCCACCGTGACGCCGGGGTAGTTGCCGACCTTCAGGTCGAGCCCCGTCAGCCGGTTGAAGAGGGTGGTCTTGCCGCTGTTGGGGTTCCCCGCGAGCGCGACCAGGGGGAGGGCGTCGATGACGTTCGCTCCGGGTCAGGCGAGGGGCCGCACCACGAGCAGGCTCGCGTCCCCGCGCCGCAGGCTGAGGTGCGACCCGCGCACCTCGACCTCGAGCAGGTCGCCGATGTCCACGCGACGGACGAGCCGCACCTGCGTGCCGGGCAAGAGGCCCAGCTCCATCAGGCGGCGGCGGAAGGAGCGCTC
>JAUHYB010000210.1 GCA_030426745.1 bacterium | reverse complement strand
GTGGAGACCACGGGGCGCAGCGAGGAGGAGGCGCGCGCCTTCTTCGCGTCCCAGAACCCCGGCGGCGCGCTCGTGCAGCCGGAAGAGGTCGCGACCGCCGCGTGGGACCTCTTGTCGACGGACGCGAACGGACGCGTCGTCGAGCTCGTCGGCGACGGCACCGCGAAGGACACGAGATGACGCTGGAGATCGTCCAACCCGAGGGCTGGGCCGCGCCGCGCGGGTACAGCAACGGCGTGCTCGCGCCCGCCGGCGCGCGCACCCTGTACGTCGGCGGCCAGATCGCCTGGGACGCGGACCAGCAGCTGGTGGGGGACGGCGACTTCGTCGCGCAGTTCCGGCAAGCGCTGGCGAACGTCGTCGCGGTCGTGCGCGCGGCGGGCGGCGGACCGGAACACCTCGCGCGGCTGACGATCTACATCACCGACCGCGCCGCGTACCTCGCGAGCCTGCGCGACCTGGGCGCGCCGTACCGCGAGGTGATGGGCAAGCATTATCCCGCGATGGCGTGCGTCGAGGTCAAGGCGCTCGTCGAGGCGGGCGCGATGGTCGAGATCGAGGGCACGGCCGCGATCCCGGCCGAGAACGGCTGATCCCGCCGACAGGGAGGCTCCGCGGGCGTCGCGCATCGCGCGCCCTCCGAGCGCAGCGAGCGAGCGCGCAGAACCGGACCACAGCATGAACCCGAAGCACTTCGACTACAGCGAACAGGACGGCGTCGCCACGATCCGTCTGAACCGACCCGAGCGCTTGAACGCGCTGACCTTCGACTCGTACCGCGAGTTGACGGACACCTTCGCCGCGCTGCGCACGCGCGAATCGGTGCGTTCGGTCGTGTTGACCGGCACGGGCCGCGCGTTCTGCTCGGGCGGCGACGTGAAGGACATCATCGGGCGGCTGTTCGACGTGCCGGACGCGGACCTCCTGGCGTTCACGCGGATGACGTGCGACCTGGTGGAGAACATCCACACGCTGGAGAAGCCGGTGATCGCGGCGCTGAACGGCACGACGTGCGGCGCCGGCGCGGTGATGGCGATCGCGGCCGACATGCGCGTCGCGTCGGAGACGGCGAAGATCGGCTTCATCTTCACGCAGGTCGGCTTGTGCGGCGCGGACATGGGCGCGGCCTGGCTGTTGCCGCGCATCGTCGGGCTCGGGCACGCGTCGGAGCTGCTGCTGCGCGGGACGTTCATCGACGCGAAGCGCGCGGCCGAGATCGGCCTGTACAACCACGTCGTCGACGGCGACCGGCTGGAGGCGCGCGCGATGGAGCTGGCGACGGAGCTCGCCGCCGGGCCCGGCATGGGCCTCGCGATGACCAAGCGCTTCCTGCGCATCGAGTCGACCACGCCGCTGCGCGACGCGATGCAGCTGGAGGGCTGGATCCAGGCCGAGTGCATGAAGCACCCCGACTACCGCGAGGCCTACGAGGCGTTCGTCGAGAAGCGCGAGAAGGACTTCGTGAAGAACCGGCCGGGCCACGGCGAGGCGGCGGGGGCGAAGGCGTGATCGACGAGCTGCGGGACCGCGCGCGGGCGGTCGGCGAGCGCGCCGAGCCGCTGCTGGCGCCGCTGGACGAGGACAAGGCCGCGCGCCGCGCCCTCGACCTCCTGGCCGAGGCGGAGCTGGTCGGTTGGACCGTCCCCGAGCGCCACGGCGGCGCGGCGAAGGGCGACCTGGCCGCGGACGACCAGGTGTCGGTGCGCGCGCTGTGCGCGCTGCGCGACGAGCTGGCGTGGCACTCCGGCATGCTCGACGTGATGTTCGTGATGCAGGGCCTCGGTTCGTACCCGCTGGTGCTCGGCGGGTCCGACGAGCTGTGCGGCGCCGTGTTGCCCGACGTCGCGCGCGGGCGCCAGGTCGCGGCCTTCGCCGTCACCGAACCCGGCGCGGGATCGAGCCTGGCCGAGGCGAACCTGCGCGCGGTCGAGAAGGACGGCCGCTGGCGCCTGAACGGCACGAAGACGTTCATCTCGAACGCGGGCATCGCCGGCTTCTATTCGGTGCTGGCGCGCACGTCCGGCGAGCCGGGCGACGGCGGCAAGGGCTCGCTGACGATGTTCTACGTGCCGGCGACGACGCAGGGCCTGGAGGTCAAGCGCTTCGAGGTCATGGCGCCGCACCCGATCGGCGAGGTCGTGTTCAACGACGTCGAGGTGCCGGACGCGTACCGCCTGGGCGAGGTGGGGAACGGCCTGTCGATCGCGCTGGGTACGCTGTCGCGCTTCCGCACGTCGGTCGCGGCGGCGGCGAATGGCTTCGCGCGGCGCGCGCTGGACGAGTCGGTGGCGCACCTCGAGTCGCGCCGCCAGTTCGGCAAGCCGCTGTCGGCGTTCCAGGGTCTGCGCTTCGACCTGGCGGAGATGGACGCGCGCCTGCGCGCCGCGCAGCTGTTGACGGACGAGGCCGCGAACGCGCTGGACGCCGGCGAGACCGCGACGGCGGAGGTCGCGCGCGCGAAGCTGACGGCGACCGAGACCGCGTCGTGGATCTGCGACCGCGCGGTGCAGCACAAGGGCGGTTTGGGCGTGAAGCGCGGCGAGGTCGTCGAGCGGCTGTTCCGCGACGTGCGCGCGCTGCGCATCTACGAGGGCACCAGCGAGGTGCAGAAGTTGATCTTGGCGAAGGACGTGCTGGAGCGCGCCCGCGACAAGGCGGAGCGCGAGAGCGACTGACGACATGGCCCTCTTCCAGCACCACGTCTTCATCTGCATCAACGAGCGCGAGCCCGGCGACACGCGCGGCTGCTGCGCGGCCCGCGGCGGTCACGAGGTGGCCAAGGCCTTCAAGCAGAAGCTGTACGAGCGCGGCCTGAAGCGCGTCGTGCGCCCGAACAAGGCCGGCTGCCTGGACCAGTGCGCCGCCGGCGTGGTCTGCGTCGTCTATCCGGAGGCCGTCTGGTACGGTCGTGTCACGGTCGACGACGTCGACGAGATCATCGAGCAGCACCTGATCGGCGGCACGCCGGTCGAGCGGCTGCGCATCCCCCCCGAGGCCCTGACGGGCATCGACCCGGACGCCGAACCGACCGGCGACGGGTTCGACTTCTGACGCGACGCACCATGGGAACGAAGAAGATCGACGCCGAGAGCGCCGCGATCCTGCGCCAGATCCTGGAACGCCAGGTGTACCGCCAGCTGATGGCCGCGAACATCCGCGGGCACGGCTTGAAGTTCGTGCAGGAGCCCAAGCGCAAGATGCTGCTGGTGCGCGACCTGTACGACGGCGTGTCGACGCTGGAGGAGGTCAGCGAGCTGTACCGCGAGCTGGGCGGCGAGGACCTCGAGTCCGCCGTGCGCCCGCGCATGGAGAAGATCCCGTACCCGCAGACGCGGCTGGAGCTGGCGATCTGCCTGGTCTGTTGCGACCTGGCCGAACACGTCGCGATGCAGAGCTACACCGACTGCGCCAGCGCGGAGTTCGCGGCGATCGCGGAGAAGACGCTGAAGCACGGGCGCGTCGCCACCGAGGCGGCGGTCGAGCTCTTCGAGCTGTTCTGCGCCGACGCGTCGCAGCTGCCGCACGCGCAGGCGATGTTCTCGCGCTGGGTGTCGATCGCCGTGCGCTCGTTCGGCCGCCCCGACAGCACCGGCGACCAGCGCGCCGTCGCGCTCGGCCTGCGCTCGCACAGCTGCGGCGAGTCGATCCGCCAGTACATCGAGCGCCTGCAGCCGTTCATGGAGGCGTGCCACCTGGAACTCCCCGACCCCGAGCAGACCGGCCTGGACCTGCCGAAGCCGAAGAAGAAGTGATGAGCACCCCGATCGATCCGCACGCCTGGCGTCCGCGCTTCCCGATCAGCGAGACGTCGACCTACCTGGTCAACCACTCGCTCGGCGCGATGCCGAAGGCGGTGCACGCGAAGCTCGAGGCGTTCGCGACGCAGTGGGAGACGCGCGGCGTGCGCTCGTGGGCCGAGGGCTGGTGGTCGGCGCCGATCGACGTCGGCAACCTCGTCGGCAAGCTGATGAACGCGCCCGAGGACTCGGTCGTGATGCACCAGAACGTCTCGGTCATCCAGTCGGTGATCGGATCGGCGCTCGACTTCTCCGGCAAGCGCAACAAGGTCGTCTACTCCGACGCCAACTTCCCGACGAACATGTACGTCTGGGAGGGCTACAAGCGCGACGGCGCGCGCATCCACGTCGTCGAGAGCGACGGCCTGGTCGTGCCGACCGAGCGCATGCTCGAGGCCATCGACGAGGAGACGCTGATCGTCCCGATCAGCCACGTCTGCTTCAAGACCAGCTACCTGCAGGACGCGCAGGCGATCTGCGAGCGCGCGCGCGAGGTCGGCGCGATGGTGCTGCTCGACACCTACCAGTCGCTGGGCACGGTGCCCGTCGACGTGCGGGCGCTGGGCGTCGACATGGTCTGCGGCGGCTCGGTGAAGTGGCTGTGCGGCGGCCCCGGCGCCGGCTACCTGTACGTGCGCCCCGACCTGCAGACGAAGCTGGCGCCGCGCGTGACCGGCTGGGCCGCGCACGCCGCGCCCTTCGCGTTCGAGCAGGGCGAGCAGCGCCACGCCGAGGGCATCGCGCGCTTCCTGCACGGCTCGCCGGCCGTCGCCGGCCTCGTGCAGGCCAGCGCCGGCTACGAGGCGGTGCTCGAAGCGGGCGTCGAGGCGATCCGCGAGTACTCGTTGCAGCTGACCGGCGCGCTGGAGCAGGACCTGCTGGACCGCGGCTTCGCGATCAACAGCCCGGCGGACCCGGAGCGCCGCGGCGGCACGTTGACCGTCGGCCTGCGCGAGGACGAGGACGGCCCGGCCTTCGTCAAGGCGCTGGAGGCGCGCGACGTCCTCGTCGACCACCGCCCCGGCGCCGGCATCCGCGTCAGCCCGCACTTCTACACCCTGGCCGAGGAGCTGGCCGAGTTCGCCGAGGCGCTGTCCGAGTTGCGCGAGACGCGCAGCTGGCGCGATCACGTCGACGAGGTCGCCAGCTACTGAGGCGCGCGGAGGAACGACGATGCCCGACAGCCTGACGCTCTTCGACCTGCAACCCGGCAAGACGGTCCTCGGCCGCTTCGACGTCGTCCGCCCGCACCGTCACGGCGGGATGTCGGCGGTCTTCGAGGTCCTCGACGGGGGCGAGCGGCGCGAGCTGCAGGTCTTCCCCGCGGCGATGTTCGAGGGCGAGCCGCAAGCGCGCAGCTTCGCCGAGCGCATGCAGCTGTGGCGCGAGGTGGACAGCCCGCGCGTGTCGAAGGTGCGCGAGGCGTGGTGCCAGGCGGACGGCACGGCGCTGCTCCTGACCGACTTCCCCGTCGGGCGTTCGCTGCGCGACTGGTTGAACGACCACGGGCGCATGGACCCGCCGCAGGTGCGCGAGCTGGGCCTGGCGCTGCTCGACGGCCTGGGCGCGATCCACGCCGCGGGCTGCGTCCACGGCGACGTGAAGCCGAACACGGTCTTCGTGGACTCGAACGGCGGCGCGCAGCTGGTGGACGGCGGCGTGACCAGCGGCCTGTGGGACGCGAAGCACCTGGGCGACAAGACGGCGCTGATCGGCACGCCCTTCTACGCGCCGGTCGAGCAGTTCGGCGGCGAGGCGCCCGACGTGCGGTCGGACGTCTACAACGTCGCGACGGTGCTGTACGAGCTGTGCACCGGCGTGGTGCCGTGGCCGGGCAAGAGCTTCCTGGAGGTCTTCCAGTCGAAGCTGCAGCCGAAGCCGCCGCGCATGGCGGAGCGGGCGCCGGGCGTGGAGGTGCCCGCCGCGCTCGAGGACGCGATCACGCTGGGCCTGATGGCCGAGGCGCGCGACCGCTACCCGAACGCCGGCGCGTTCGCGGACCGCCTCGCGGCCGCCGAGATCTAGCGCCGTTCGCGCCCTCGACGCTCCTGGCGGGCGGTCGTAGGCTGTCGCGCATGGACGACGCGTCGCGCGCGTGGCCGGACTTCCCGGCGCGCTTCAACCTCTGCGAGTACTACCTGGACCGCCACGAGGCCGAGGGCCGGGCGGACAAGGTCGCGCTCCTGTGCGGCGACGACC
>JAUHYB010000209.1 GCA_030426745.1 bacterium | reverse complement strand
AGGAACCAGAAGATGACGCCGATGACGAGCAGCGGCAGCATGCCCGAGAACATGCCCGGCTCCGTCTGCGCGCCGCCGCCCTCGCCGTTCGCGGCGCCGGCCTCGGTCGTCGCGTCGCCGGCGGACGACGCGGACGGCGCGGCGGGAGCGGCCTGGGAACCTTCGGGGACCTGGAGCAGGAGGGCGCTGGTGAAGAGGTCTTGCATGCTTCGATCGGGCTTGCGTGGGGCGGGTCGAGCCCGGCAGCATAGCGACGCCGCCCCCTCCGGCGCGAGCGAATCAGCCCTCCGCGACGTGGAATCATCGCACCGCGCGGGCGGGTCCGTACCTCGCGCGGGCAAGTCACCACCTCGCGCGAGCGAGTCCCCACGCCGCGCGATCGCATCCCCACGCCGCGCGGACGAACCTTCGCGCCGCGCGAACGAACCTTCACGCCGCGCCCGCCGCCTCCCGAACGCACCGCACGCCATGCTCCTCCGCACCGCCACCCTCGCCGCTCTCGCCGCCCTCACGACCCTCGCCGCCTGCGCCGGGCCGGACGTCGGCGACCCCGTCGACCCCACCGCGCTCTACGGCCGCGCGTTCCGCGTCACGCGCCTCGAAGCGAACGACGTCCCGGCCGACGCCGGCGTCCTCCTGCGCGTCGACGAGGGCAAGCTCTCCGGCAACTCCGGCGTCAACGCCTTCCACGGCGACGCCACCTTCACGACCGCGGGCGGCTTCACCGCCGGCCCCTTCGCGATGACCCGCCGCGCCGGTCCGCCCGAGGCGATGCAGCGCGAGTCGCTGCTGCTGGTGACGATCGAGCACGCGGACGGCTGGCGGATGGAGGAGGGGACGCTGCGCCTGCTGGCGGGCGAGGCGATCGTCCTGACGGCGACGGCGACGGCGACGGAGTCGGAGTGACGGGAGAGCGGCGGGGCCCGGCCGGGGTGTGACCAAGGCGTGACGGCGCCGCGCGCGACGCGCCGCTCGCGCGGCGGACGCCGTGACGCGGTAGGGCCGTGACGCCGTGCGCCGCGCTACAGCCAGTCGATCCGCACGCCGTTCGTCAGGTTCGCGCCCGTCCCGCAGGGACCGCCGCCGCCGGGGTCGCGGTACCACAGCTGGTAGTGCCGCGTCGCGCCGGGGGCGACCACGCCCTGCGCCGCGATCGAGCCCGCGCTCGCCAGGTGCCCCTGGCCGTCGAAGTGCGCGAACTCGAGCCGCCGCGTCGGGTTGCCCATGCAGAGCACGCCGTCGAAGAAGGGCAGCGCCTGCGTCGTCTCGCCCTGCACGAACACGCCGGGCATCCCCGGCGGGCCCTGCGCCGCGACGAGCGTCAGGTCGTCGTCCGCGATCGCCGTGCTGCCGACCGCGCGCAGCGTCGCGCCGACGCCGGTCGAGTTGCGACAGCCCTCCCGCGCGCCGGGCGCCGACTCGTTGCCGCACAGGCAGGGGGAGCCGGACTCCCCGTCGCCGTAGCAGAAGGTCGTGAGCTCGCAGGGCGCCGCGAGGTCGAAGAGCACCGCTTCGCCGGAGGCGCCGGCGAGGAGCCAGTTGTCGTTGAGGGCTACGCTCTTTCCATGGTCGTCAGGGTCATTCGGAGCTAGAGGGCCCTCGCCGACTGCACTGCTCGGCGTATACCGCGCCGTTTCTTCCAGTGTCTGCAGATCGTAAGTGTAGATGACTCCCTCGTAGCCGACCGCGAGTACCGCGACTTGTCCGCCCACCGGGGAAGCGCAAATTGACTGAACAGGTGTTGAGTCGCCTGTGAAGGAAGGCGCTAGATCCCGGACATGGACACCTGAAGCGGAGTCGTAGACGTTGACAGATCTCGATTGACTCCCGTCGGTCGCTACGAAGAGGCGTCCTCCATGCACATGAACATCAGTGACCGTTCCAGCACAGTTGATGGTGCGCGAGTGGGTTACGACGGTAGAGACCTCGTACAAGTGGACTTGGTCTGCGTCTGCCACGGCAAGGCAGGAGTCTTCCAGCGCGACTCGAATTCCGAAGCCCTGTCGTGCGCCATGTGCGATGCCGATGAGCGGCAGATTGGGTGCGAGAGAGTAGACGTGCACTTCACCGTCGAAGGACGGGAACAGACCACTTGCTGGGGCTCCTACTGCAAGAACGTCGCTGGAGATCGCGACAGCGGCACCGAGTCCTGCCCCCGCGCGCTCAGTTTGGGCGCGAAGCTCAGTGACAAGCGAGTATGTCGTTAGGTCGAAGAGGAGTACGGCTCCGGCTTCTGGCTCGCTCATCAGACCTGGTCGTCCCGGAAGACCAACGGCGAGATACCGCCCTTCGGCAGCGATCGCCCGCTCGAGCCAGCGGTTCTCACCGGTGTAGTTCTGGTCCGCGAACAGCGCGCCGGGAAAGACTGCGAGCTGGGTCAGTGTGTGGGAGTTGTAGACGACCACTGAGGTCGGTGACTCCACTCCTGCTCCCCGAGTAACGACGAGGTGGTCGTATGTTGCCGCGACTCCACGACCGATTGAGCCAGTACCGCCGACGGCCGAGAGGTAGTGAGTCTCCGCACACTGTCCGTGAGCCAATGGCAGCATCGCAGCGACAATGAGGAGGCTTGAGAACAGGGAGCGAGATTCGAGCATGGGGTCCTCGGTCGGGAGTGCAAGCTGGCTCGGTCGCTCGCCATCCTTGCCGTGAGGCAGCGAGTACTGAGGTTGCACGGGTCGAAGATGCTCCGACTTGCACTGGTCAAGGTGGTCGTTACGTCCAGATGAGTGATAACATACCGGGTTCCGAACCTGCGCTTGGAACGACACATGCCCACCCCCGCCGCCCCCGACCCCTCCCGCCTCGTCGTCGCCATGTCCGGCGGCGTGGACTCCTCCGTCACCGCCTGGATGCTCCAGCGCGAGGGCAAGGAGCTCGTCGGCCTCTTCATGCGCAACGGCGTGAAGGTGGACGAGGCGGAGTCGTGCAAGAAGTCGTGCTGCTCGGTGTCGGACGCGAAGGACGCGCGGATGGTGGCGGCCAAGCTGGGCGTGCCCTTCCACGCGGTGGACCTGAAGCGCGAGTTCCGGGAGATCATCGACTACTTCCTGCGCTCGTACTCCGAGGGGCGGACGCCGAACCCCTGCGCGGTGTGCAACCGCGACCTGAAGCTGGACGCGTTGATGCGCTTCGCCGACGAGTTCGGCTGCGAGGGCGTCGCCACCGGCCACTACGCGCGGATCGACCGCGTGGACGGGCGGCCGATCGTGCGGCGCGGCGTCGACCACACGAAGGACCAGTCGTACCAGCTGTTCTGCGTCGCCGAGGAGAACCTGGCGCGCACGTACCTGCCGCTGGGCGGGATGCAGAAGAGCGAGGTGCGCGCGCTCGCGGCGGAGGCCGGGCTGCGCACGGCGTCGAAGGCGGACAGCCAGGAGATCTGCTTCGTGCCGTCGAACGACTACCGCAAGCTGCTCGCCGAGGAAGGCGTGGAGCTGCACCCCGGTCGGCTGGTCGACACGAGCGGCAACGTGCTGGGCGAGCACGCGGGCACGGAACACTTCACGATCGGGCAGCGGCGCGGTCACGGCGTCGGCGGCGGCACGCCGCTGTACGTGGTCGAGCTGCACCCCGAGGACGGCCGCGTCGTGCTGGGCACGCAGGACGAGGCCTGCTTCTCCGCGATGCGCGTCGACGAGCTGAACTGGATCGGCTACGACCTGCCGACCGACGGCGTCGTGCGCGCGCGGGTGCAGTTCCGCTACCACTGCACGCCCGCGATGGCGACGATCGAGGTCGACGACGCCGGGCGCGGCGACGGCGCGACGGTGACCTTCGACGAGCCGCAGTCCGCGGTCGCCGCGGGCCAGGGCGCGGCCTTCTACGAGGACGACCGCCTGCTCGGCGGCGGCTGGATCGGCGCGACGACGCGGGCCGCGGCCGCGGCGGGGGAGGCGGGTGCCGGGCGCTGACCGTCCCGCCGCCGAGGCGCGCGGCGCGACGCAGGTCGTCCGGCCGCTGATCGGCCGCCTGGGGCTGGTGTGCCTCGCCGCGGCGGCGGCGCTGGCCTGGCCGCGCGAGCGCGGGGACGCCCACGACCGACCGGCGTTGCGCGCGGTCGTGATCGACGCGTCCGCCGCGGTGCGCCGCCGCGCGCCGGGCTACGCGTCGCACCTCGCGGCGCTCGCCGCGCGCGAGGCGGGCCGCGCCGAGCGCGACGGCGACGACCTCGCGCTGGCGCTCTACGACCGCGGCGCGCGCTGGTGGTCGCCGCCGGGCGCGCCGGACGGCGTGCTCGGTCGGCTGGCGAGCGGCGCGCTGCCGCTGGGACCGGTGACCGGGTCCGGCGAGGCCGACCTGGCCGCCGCGCTCGAGCTCGCCGACGCCGCGCTGCGCGAGGTCGGCCGCGCGCCGGGGTCGCTGCTGGTCGTGACCGACGGCGCCGCGACGGGCCGCGACGCGGCGCCGATCCTGGCGGCGCTCGCGCGCGACGGCGTGCGCGTCGACGTCGAGGCCGCGCCGCCGCCGACGATCCCCGACGCGCGCGTGCACGCGGTGCGGCTCGCGCGCGGCGCCGCGGAGGGCGCGCCGCTGGGCGCGATCGTCGAGTGGTCGCTCGACTGCGGCGTGGACGGCCGCGACGCGTGGCCGGACCTCGACGCGCAGCTGATCGTCGACGTGCGCGACGCGGGCGGGACGCGCGAGGTCGCGCTGCCGCTCGCCGTGCCGCCGGACGCCGCGCCGCGCCGCGCGCGCGTCGACCTGGGCGTCGCCCGCGCCGGCGCCGTCACCGCGACGGCGCGCATCGTGCTCCGCGGCCCCGACGTGCTGCGCGACGGCGACCCGATCCCCGCCAACGACCTGGCGCGCGACGCGGTGCGCGTCGGCGACGCGTACGTGGCGCTGGCCGTGACGACCGCCGCGCGCCGCCCGGCGATCGCCGCCTGGCTGGACGGCGCGACGCCGGGCCTGGACTGGATCGTCGTGGAGGAGCGCGACGTCGCGCGCGCGCCGACCGACGTCGACCTCGTGATGACGATCGACCTGGCGCCCGACGCGCTGCCGGTCGCGCGCATCGACGCGACGCTGGCGCGCGGCGGCGGGTGGTTCCACGCCGGCGGATGGTCGCTCCTGTCCGCGCCGCGCTCGACGGAGGCCGCCGTCGGGCTCGCGCGCCTGCCGCTGCAGCCGGACTCGGGCGACGACGCCGTCGTCGAGCACCTGTTCCTGGTCGACGCGTCCGGGTCGATGCGCGGCGAGCCGTGGGCGGAGGTGCAGCGCGCGCTGGAGGCGTGCTTGCCGATGGTGGCCGACCGCGACCGCTTCGTCGCGCAGAGCTTCTCGAACCGGTTGGGGCCGCGGCTGGTGCTGTCGCGCGCCGGCGCGCCGACCGACGACGACGCGGCGGAGCGCGTGCGCGCGATGCAGCCGACGGGCGGCTCGACGCAGATCCTGGACTGCCTGGACGTCGTCTCGCGCGCGCCCGCCGAAGCGCCGGCGAAGCGCGCGCGCGTCGTGCTGCTGTCGGACGGGCGCGAACCGGACGCCGTGAACGTCCCCGCGCGCGCGGCGAAGTTGCGCGACGCGTTGCGTGCGACGGACCGCGCGCTGTCCGTCGTCGCGGCGGGCCCCGACGCGGACGAGCCGTTCCTGTCGGAGCTGGTCGGCCCCGGCGGATCGCTGCGGCGCGCGCGCGACTACACGGAGCTGTCCGAGCTGTTCCGCGAGGAGCTGGGCCGCGACCGCGTGCGCGAGGGCGACGACGCGCGCGCGCGGGCGACGCGGCCGGCGACGCCCGAGCTCGCGCGCGAGGTGGGCGCGGCGTTGCGCGACGAACTCGCGCCCGCCCGCGTCGTGCGCGCGCGGACGCGCGGCAACGGCGTGGCGCTGGCGATGACGGCGAACGACGAGACGGTGCTGGCGCTGGGCCGCGCGGGCGGCGGCGGCGTCGCGGCGCTGGCGACCTCGCCGGCGTCGTCGTGGAGCGGCGACCTCGACGTCGCCGACCTCGCGCCCGTGTGGCGCGCGCTGGCGCGGGGCGCGCGGCGCGACGGA
>JAUHYB010000208.1 GCA_030426745.1 bacterium | reverse complement strand
AAGCGCGCGAACGCGTCGCGCAACGCCGGGTTGCGCTCGCGCAGCAGGTCGGCGGCGTGGTCCAGGGACAGCGACGCGCCGTGTTCCGGCGCCGCGGGCAAGGTCCACGCGCGGCGCTCGCGCACGAAGTCGCTCGCGACGCGCCGGCTCTCCAGCGGTTCGGGGGCGTAGCGCTCGAACGCGCACGCGGGTAGGACGATCAGTGATGCGGCCGCGAACCAGCGGCCGGGAGCTCGCGCTCCCTTCGCCGCCGCGTCATCGCGGCGACGGGTTTCGCAGTGGGGCATGGGACTCTCCGCGGAACGGCACGACACGCTCCCCGCGCGGGGAGCACGAAGCGGTCGCGGAGGTCCTCAGGCGAGCAGCACCGGCGAACGCCGGGCGGGCGGCCACTGCGGAGGCCGCTCGAACACGTCGCACCGCGTCGGCGGCGCGTCCGGCGCGTCGAGCGCTTCGCAAGCGGCGACGAGCACCACCGGAGCGAGCTCGGGGGCCGGCAGCGCGATGGCCAGGAAGCCCTCGCCCTCGCGCTGCATCATCTGGACGGCGATCTCGATGTCCTCGTGACCGTGCTGGTCCTCGAGGCACGCGCAGCCGTCGTCGACGCAGACGCACGCCTCGTCGCCGCCGTGCACGCCGACCATGCCGACGTGCACGTGTCCGTCCTCGCCGATGCACAGGTCCAGCCCCGACGGCGGCACGGCGGCGGCCAGGAACAGGGCCGCGCAGAGCAGCCAGGCGAGCGGGTTCTCGAGGAGGCGGGTCATGGATCGAGTCCGGAGTCTAGGTGTCGGCCCTCGATTCTCAAGGACTTGAACGCGCCGCCGCGCGGCGGCGCCCCACACCCGGTCGAGACCCGGTCTCGATCTCAGCCGGAGGTCACTCCGACGACTCGTCGCGCCGCCACTCCTCGGCCGTGAAGCGCGGCGTGATGTGCTGCGGGCAGTTCCAGTCGAAGGCGGCCAGGTGGAAGACGACCACGCGCTCGACCTTCCCCTTGTACGCGGGGTCGCTGACCGCGGCCGCGAGGTCCGGGCGCGCCGCGGCGTCGAACACCTCGGTGGTCGCCATGACCTTCAGGCGCTTCCTGTTCGCGTAGTCCATGAAGAACAGCGACACGCGCGGGCTGTGGCGCAGGTTCCCCATCGACAGCAGCTGGCGGTTCCCGCGGAAGTCGCCGTACGCCAGCGTGGTCGTGTCGAGCGCCTTCAGGAAGCCCTTCGGCCCGCCGCGGAACTGCACGTACGGCCAGCCGTCCTCGTTGACGGTCGCCATGTAGAAGCCGTCGCGCTGCGCGATGAAGGACAGCTCGGTGATCGAGAAGTGCTCGTCGTCGATGGAGACCTGCTCCATCTTCTCCGCGCTCTCGCGCACGCCGAAGTGGCGCTGTCGCTCGACGACGGAATCGGTGAAGGTCAACTCGGTGTACTTGCGTCGCATGGCGCTGCCCTGTGAGGACGGAGACGAGTGCGCGCCGCCCGCCGGATCGCTCCGACGGACGGCGCGCGATCAGGAGAGATCAGAAGCTGAGGACGGTGTAGCCCTCCGCCATCAGGTTGTGCGCGCTCGGCAAGCCGGCGGTGCCGGGCACCGCGTTGTCGTCGATCAGGTCGAAGCCCGACTTCTCGACGTCCTCCGGCGAGGCGAACAGCAACGAGCAGGCGCGGGAAGCGCCGGCGACCTTGTCCTCGACCGCCAGGAACAACGCGTTCGCGGGGTGGTCGGGCTTGGTGACCTCGGTCGCCCAGCGCGTGCCCGCACCCTGGAAGAGGATCGTCACCTCGTCGCCGCGCTGCTTGAAGTCGAAGGCGGTGGCGAGGCCGTTGAACATGCGACCGAGGGCTTCGTCGGTGCCGGGGTCGGACAGGATGAGGATGGCTGCTTTCATGGCGATTCGTGGGGTAAGTGGTCTTCGGGGTGCGATCAGTTCTCGCGGGGCTTCATCGCGGCGACGGCCTCACGCGTGGTGACGACGGCGTTCGCCATGAAGTGGAAGTTGGTCAGCGCGGCGGCGTACCCGTCGCCGAGCTCCTCGGTCTTCGCGGCGGCGGTGCCGTCCGACACGACCGTCACGTCGAAGCCCTGCTCGAGCAGCTCGCGCAGGTGCGACTCGGTGCAGAGGTTGGCCGACATGCCGGCCAGCACGACGCGGTCGATGCCCTGCTTGCGCAGCTGCAGCACCAGGTCGTTGGTCTCGGGCCCGTAGACCTTGTGCGGGCTCGTGACGACCGTCTCGCCGTCCTCGATGAACGGCTTGTAGCGCTCCAGCCAGTCCGCGCCGGAGCCCTTGAAGCCGTGCAGGCTGAGCGGGTCCGGACGGTCGAACATGCCGATGTCGTGCATCAACGCCTCGAGCGTCCCCTCGAACAGCCAGGCGTGGTCGTGCGGGTAGTAGTAGTGCGGCGAGATGAACACCGGCAGGCCGTGCTGCTTCGCGCCGCGCAACAGCGCCTCGATGTTCTCGACGGTCTTGTTCTCCGTGACGCTCTCGCCGACGACGCCCCAGGTGACGCCCTCGGGGCTGAGGAAGTCGTTCTGCGGGTCGGTGACGACCAGCGCCGTGCGCCCGTCGTCGAAGCGCAGGCCGTCGGGCGCGAGCGCGAGTGCGTTGGGCGCGGCCGCCTCGACGGCGAGCGGCGCGGTGGCGGCCGCGTCGCCCGAGTTGCCGAGGGCGATCAGGCCGGCGAGGGCCAGGGAGGGGAGGGCGAGGTGGATCAGGGGTTTCATGGGAGGCTCCGGGGTTCGGGGTCGTCGTGGTGTCGTTGCGGTCGTCGCTGTCGGGTCCGGTGCGGAGAGCGCGTCGCCCTCGTCCGCCGGCGGAAGGCACCTCGCGTGCCGACGCGCTCCGCTTTCCCGCAACTCGTTCCACAGCCGTGACTTCCGTCGATCCGGCGCCGCGCGCGAGCGTGACGACATCTCGTCATTCACGAGATCCCGCCACACGATCGACGACATCTCGTTAGCGTGGGCCGTCGTGGATCCCCGCAGCCTGCAGTCCGTGGCCCTCGAGGTCGCCGCCGCCCGCTCCCTCGACCGCGCCCTGCGCGAGGTCGTCCGCGGCCTGCACGGCGAGCCCGGCGTCGCCCTCGCGCGCATCTGGCTGGTGCGGCCCGGCACCGACTGCGCGACCTGCGCGATGCGCCGCGAGTGCCCGCGCGACGTCGACTGCCTGCACCTCGTCGCCAGCGCCGGCCGCTCGGTCGCGCAACCCGACGTCACCTGGGACCGGCTCGACGGTCGCTTCCGCCGCTTCCCGCTGAACGTGCGCAAGGTCGGACGCATCGTCTCGACCGGCGAACCGTCGCTGCTCGGCATCGACGCGCCGGGCGAGGAGTGGGTCGTCGACCCGGTGTGGATCGAGCAGGAAGGGATCCGCAACTTCGCCGGGCAACCGCTCGTGTTCCGCGGCGAGGTGCTGGGCGTGCTCGCCGTGTTCAGCCGCGAGGACATCGACGCCGACGCCTTCGAGTGGCTGCGCACCTTCGCCGACCAGGCCGCGGTCGCGATCGCGAACGCCCGCGCGTTCGACGAGGTCGAGGAGCTGCGCGAGCAGCTGGAGCTGGAGCGCGACTACTTGCGCGAGGAGCGCCTCGTCACGCAGCTGCACTCGACCGGCATCGTCGGGCGCAGCCCCGCGCTGGCGCAACTCGAGGAGCAGATCCGCGCCGTCGCCCCCACCGACGCGTCGGTGCTGATCCAGGGCGAGTCCGGGACGGGCAAGGAGCTGATCGCGTGCGCCATCCACGAGCGCTCGCGCCGCGCCGCGCAGCCGATGGTGCACGTCAACTGCGCCGCGATCCCGCGCGAGCTGTTCGAGTCCGAGTTCTTCGGGCACGCCAAGGGCGCGTTCACCGGCGCGTTGCAGGAGCGCGCCGGGCGCTTCCAGATCGCGAACGGCGGCACGCTGTTCCTGGACGAGGTCGGCGAGATCCCGCTGGAACAACAGGGCAAGCTGCTGCGCGCGCTGCAGGAAGGGCGCTACTCGCGCGTCGGCGAGGACAACCTGCGCGCCACGGACGTGCGCGTCGTCGCCGCGACCAACCGCGACCTGCGCGAGGAAGTCGCGGCGGGGCGCTTCCGCGAGGACCTCTACTACCGCCTCAGTGTCTTCCCGATCCACGCGCAGCCGCTGCGCGAGCGCGTCGAGGACATCGCCCCGCTGGCGCTGCACTTCCTGCAGGTCGGGCACGACGCGCGGAACGGCGACGCGCCGCCGCGCCTCACGCAGCGCAACGTGCGCGACCTCGAGGCCTACCACTGGCCGGGCAACGTGCGCGAGCTGCGCAACGTCGTGGAGCGCGCGGTCATCCTGGCGCGCGGCGGGCGCTTGCGCTTCGACCTGGCCGCCCCCGCGGCGCGCGCGGGCGCCGAACGAACGGCGAGCGCGCCCGAGATCCGCACGGACGCCGAGCTGCGCGCGGACGAGGCCGCGAACATGCGCGCCGCCCTGGAGGCCGCGGGGTGGAAGATCTCCGGCCCCGGCGGCGCCGCGGAGCTGCTCGGGCTGAAGCCGACGACGCTGCGCTCGCGGATGCAGGCCCTCGCCGTGCGCCGGCCGCGCTGAGCCCGTGCGCCGGCCGCGCTGAGCCCGGGGGGCGGGCCGCGCGCCGCGCGAACGACCGGTCCCGGCCGCGCGCGCGCCGCCGCGAGGATTCCTCCGAACAGGCCGACTCCGCTCACGGCCCCCACGCGTACTGACGGTGATGCGACCGCTCCGCCCCCTCGCCGCCCTGCTCGCGCTCCTCGCCGGCGGGCCCTTCACCGTCGCGACTGCCGGCGCGCACTCCAACACCGCGACCGCCGCCGCGCGCTCCATCGTCGCGACCGCCGGCGCGCGCTCCAACACCGCGACCGCCGGCGCGCAGGACGCGGCGCCCTCGACGGCGCAGGGCGCGCCGGCTCCCTCGTCCGACGCCGTCACGGCTACCGGTCCGCAAGTCGGTTCGGAAGTCGACCCGGAAGCCGCCTCGATCACCGTCCGCCTGACCGCGCCGCCGACCGGCGGGCAGCTGCGGCTGCTGCTGTTCGACTCGGCCGTGACCTTCGGCCGCTTCAGCGACGCCGCGCGCGTCGTGCGCGTCCCCGCCGACGGGCGCGCGGAGCTGGCGCTGAACGACGTGCCGCCCGGCACCTACGCGGTCGTCGTGCACCACGACGTCGACGCGGACGACCAGTTCGACAAGAACTTCATCGGGGTGCCGCGCGAACCCATCGCGATCTCGCGCGGCTACCGGCCGAAGGGCCCGCCGGTGTACGCCCGCGCCAGCTTCGCGCTGGCGCCGGGCGAGGCGCGCGTCGAGGAGGCCGAGCTGTATCGCGTGCTCGGCGACCGCGGCCTGATCGGGCTCGGCGTCGGCGTGCTCGGCCGCAGCTCGCCGTACCGCGGCGGCGACGCCGGCGTGTACCAGCCGATCCCCGCGATCACCTTCAACGGCAGCCGCCTGCAGTGGTTCGGTCCCAGCGTGCGCTACGGCCTGGTCGGCAGCGACCGCCTGCGCCTGGCGGCGACGGCGAGCTACCGCCTACGCGCCTACGAGGAGGACGACAGCCCCGCGCTGGCGGGCATGGGCGACCGCGACGACACCTTGATGGCGGGCCTCGCGCTGACCAGCGAGCTGCCGGCGGGCGTCAACCTGTCGCTGGGTTACGAGCACGACGTGCTGGACCGCATCGGCGGCGGCGCGGCGCGGCTCGCGGCGAACCGCTCCTTCCAGTGGGGCATCGCGCGCTTCAGCCCGGAGGTCGCGCTCAACTGGACGAGCGGCGCGCTGGCGGACCACGACTTCGGCGTGCCCGCGAGCGCGGCGGCGCCCGGGCGCCCGGCCTACGACGTCGGCGACGTGCTGTCGGTCGAGGTCGGCGTCGGGTCGTTCATCGAGCTGACGCGCGAGTGGCGCATCCTGTTCAACGCCAGCGTCGAGTTCCTGCCGAGCGAGGTCACGAACAGCCCGATCGTCGACACGGACCACGTGGTGAAGGGCTTCTTCGCGCTGACCTACGTGATCTGACGCGCGCTCAGCCCCGCAGGCTCTCCATCGG